>CASGAH010000023.1 GCA_949299375.1 uncultured Eubacteriales bacterium
GCAATGCATCCCCCCGCATGACAGCTGAGGAATCGATCCTTTCTCAGCGATTCCTCTCATAAATATACAAAAGTCCTTTCAGCAACAGCGCGTCATCGACAATAATTTCATGCAGACAATGTTCTGTGATAAATCGTGCCAGACCTCCAGTGGCAATCAGCACCGCCTTCTCCCCAAGCTCGGCCTCAATCCGGTCAATCATTCCGTCAATCATGGACGCATTTCCCAAAATCACACCGCTTTTCATGCAGTCCACTGTGTTTCGCCCAATCGTTTTCCGGGGAGCTTCCAGACTGATGCGCCGCAGCTGTGCCGTCCGCCCAACGAGTGCATCCAGCGCGACCCGGATGCCCGGAATAATCGCACCTCCGATGTAGTTCTTTTTCCGGTCGATGACCGAAAGAGTCGTTGCTGTCCCCATATCGATTACAATCAGAGAGCCTTCGGTCGGATAGTCTTGAATTGCCGCCACCGCATTGACAACGAGATCACTGCCGAGCAGCCCGGGATGGTCGATGGCAATGTTGAGACCGGTTTTGACGCCCGGGCCGACGAAGACAGCATCTATGCCGAGGATTTTCCGGATTGCGCGCTGAATGGTATTGTTGATGGGGGGAACAACCGAGGAAACCATGCTTCCCTTGATCTGCCCCGGATCAATCTGGTACAGCTCCAGGACAGTTTTAAATCCGATGGCGTACTCCAGATCTGTCTTTCCCTGATCGGTGCTCATTCGCTCCACAAAGTAAATGGTGTCCCGGTCGATACACCCGATGACAATATTTGTATTCCCGATATCAATTGCAAGTATCATAACGATCCCCTTTCCGGAATGAAATCAGAGTCTGGCGAGAATGGCATCGAGAATCTGCCCCGCCACCTCTTCTTTCCTCATGAGCGGCAGCTCTTTTACCGCATCTTTTGTAATCAGTGTGACCACATTCGTGTCCGTCCCGAATCCAGCCCCCGCTGTTTTGAGATTGTTTGCCACAATCATATCCGCTTTTTTCTTTTCCAGTTTTTTGCAGGAATTTTCCAGCATATGTTCTGTCTCCATCGAAAAGCCGCACAGAAACTGTCCTTCTCTTTTGTGTTCCCCGAGCCATCCCAAAATATCTTTTGTCCGCTCCAGGGAAATGGACATCTCCCCGTCCTTCTTTTTGATCTTATTGTCCTGCACAACCGCAGGACGGTAATCGGCAACTGCCGCTGCCTTGATGACAATGTCCTGTTCCGGCGCTGCCTTTGTCACTTCCTCAAACATCTCCTGCGCAGAGGTAACCCTTTTTGTGCGCACAAAGCGAAACGGCGTTTCACTCGTCGGGCCGCTCACAAGCGTGACATCTGCGCCCCGCAGCGCCGCTATCTTCGCGATGGCATATCCCATCTTCCCGGTCGAATGATTGGTGATGCAGCGAACCGGGTCGATCGCCTCCTGCGTCGGTCCCGCTGTGACGAGCACGCGCTTCCCGCGCAGATCCTTCGGCATGGCGATCGCCATAAGAATATGATCCAGCAGCACATCGCACTCCGGCATCTTTCCTGCCCCGACCGTTTTGCAGGCCAGCATCCCGACTGCCGGATCCACCACTTCCATGCCGTAGTGCCGGCAAATGTCTAGATTGTCCTGCAGAACAGGATTTTGGTACATCTGTGTGTTCATGGCCGGGACGACAATCTTTGGACAGGAGCACGCCAGCACCGTCGTCGTCAGCATATCATCTGCAATCCCGTGCGCAATTTTGCCGATGACGTTGGCTGTGGCCGGCGCCACAAGGACAACGTCCGCCCGCGAGGCGAGTGATACGTGTTCAATGTTGTAATTAAAATTTCGATCAAATGTGTCAATCAAACATTTGTGGTTTGTCAATGTCTCAAAGGCAATGGGATTGATAATATTCGTCGCATTTTTTGTCATCAGCACATATACATCCGCATGAAGCTTTGTGAGCATACTCGCCAAATTTGGAATTTTGTATGCCGCGATGCTTCCACTGACCGCCAAAATGACCGTTTTTCCTCTTAACATCTCAAACTTCCTCTCCCAAAATCCGCATTCACCCTTCCTCTATGATAAATGCATCTTCCGGCTCTGCAAATACCGGAAACTTGCCGTGTTCTTTGGACTCCGCCTTTCCCCTTCTGGTTCCCACTTTCTTCAATGCCGTCGCGGTGCGGCTCGGAATATAAAGCAGGAACCCGAAGCGTCCGTCCGGAAGCTGGATGCTGTGATAAATCATGCTGGTCGAAACCCGGTTGTATCCTCCAAAGCGGCTGTCATCGGAGGAGAGAATAACCTTGTAGTCTCCCGGCTCCATAACCGGCACAAAATATCCCTGGAACGATTTGTTCGGATGGAAATTGAATACGAAAATCACATTCCCTCTCTGATACATCATGACCTTGTCCCATTCATGCATCCACAGATGATACGACTCCTCCGCAGAAAGAACCCGGTTCTTTTGCAGCATTGCCACCATCGCCTTCTCAAAGTCATTGAGCCAGACATATTTTAAATCATTGTTTTCCACAAGACTCCACTGCCGCCTGCAGTATTGATAACTCCAGCCGTTGCCCTGCCTCGGGAAATCGATCCATTCCGGATGACCAAACTCATTTCCCATGAAGGTGAGATATCCCTCCCCGGCGAGGGACGCGGTCACAAGGCGAATCATCTTATGCAGCGCAATTCCTCTGTCTATGATCAGGTTCTGTGTGTCTTTGTTCATGCTCCAGTACATTTCCTTATCGCAGAGCCGGAACATGAGCGTCTTATCTCCCACAAGCGCCTGATCGTGGGACTCTACGTAGCCGATGACTTTTTCCTTTGGTCTGCGGCCCGACAGCTCATAGTAAATATGGCGCATATCCCACTCTTCATCTTTTTGTTCCTTGAGCATCTTAATCCACAGATCCGGAGTTCCCATGCCAAGCCGGTAATCAAACCCGATTCCCCCGTGTCTGACCGGAATGCACATGCCGGGCATACCGGAGACATCCTCCGCTATGGTCATCGCCTTCGGATTGATCTCATGAATGAGGTCATTGGCAATCTGCAGATACGTAATTGCCTCGATGTCCGTATTCATCGAAAAATACTGGTCATATGTGTCAAAATTGACGCCAAGGCCGTGATTGTGATAAATCATCGAGGTCACTCCGTCAAAGCGGAATCCGTCAAAGTGATACTCTGTCATCCAGTATTTCAAGTTTGAGAGGAGGAAGTGGATTACTTCATTTTTCCCATAGTGAAACAGCTTCGTTCCCCACGCCCGATGGTTCCCCCGGGAACCCGCATGGAAAAACTGATCCTTGCTTCCGTCAAATTCGTTGATTCCCTCGTTTGTATTGCGCGCCGCATGAGAATGCACCACATCCAAAAGTACCCGGATGCCCATCTCATGGGCAGTGTTGATCAAATCCTTCAAATCATCGGGTGTACCAAACTTGGAAGAAGGCGCAAAAAAATTGGAAACCTGATATCCAAAAGAAGCATAATACACATGCTCCATCACCGCCATCACCTGTATCGTATTATACCCCAATTCTTTGATGCGCGGAAGGTTATTCTCTTTAAACTCCTGATATGTCCCGATTCCAAACTTTTCCTGCGCCATGCCGATATGGCACTCGTAAATATAGGGCGTCTTCTCCCCTTTGAATCCCTCATCTGTCCACACAAACGGCTTACCCGGATGATACACCTCTGCACACCATACATACGTGTCCGGATCCTGAACAACCCGATGGGCGTACAGCGGAATCCGCTCCAGGACAGTGCCGTTATGAACAACAACTGCCTTCACTTTACAGCCGCTCCAGAGCGCATTCTCTCCCTCCAGCACAATCTCAAACACACCGTTGTCGAGCCTGGTCATCGGGTGCGACATCTTGTCCCAGTTGTTGAAATCCCCCATAAAATACATGGCGTCCGCAGCGGGAGCCCATTCCCGATACACCCAGCCCCCGTCTGTTTTGTGAATCCCAAAATACTCTGCACCACTGGCAAATTCTGCAAGAGATTGACCCTTCAAAAGAAGCTGCGTCTTCTTTTTCTTATAATTGTCCATGCGAAGATTGATGTCTTTCTCATAATACTTCTTCAAAAGACCGTCTAACTCCAAAATCTTATAACCCATCGTATCGCCCTCTCTTTCGTCAGCACATTACAGCTTTTTGGATTACCCTCTCCCTTCAAAATCTATTGTAAATGCTTTCCCGATTTTCGTCAATAGAAGAGATGCAGAAAAATCACACAGGAAAGCGAAGTATAAATTACTGGAAGGGAACACCTTGCGTATATAAAAATCATAAGGAAAGGGAAGTATAAAATACGCAAGGGTGACACCTTGCGTATATAAAAATCATAAGGAAAGGGAAGTATAAAATACGCAAGGTGTTCCATACTACAACCGAGGAACCGCTTTGTTTTCCGTCAGCCGGGGCAATCCGCCCTGCTGCCGAAGGGATTCCCGTTTATCATTCATCAGAAAGGAGTTACTCCCAATGAACACGAAAACTGCCTCTTCCAACGGCATCAACGAGATGGAGCTTCAGACACTTCGTCACCTGATTCTGTCTCATGATATGATGTCAGGAAAAATGTCCGCTTATGCGGAAAGTGCTGTCACTCCGGAAATCCGTCAATACTTTGAAAAGGCAGCCCAAAATGCGGCCGATTCTAAGAATCAATTGATGCGTTTTTTGAAATAGGAGGTGCAGATGATGCAGGAAAAAATTATGGTTGCCGATGCTCTTTCACAGATCAATTCCAGTCTGGAAAACTACGGATATCTGATCAGCCAGACCGCAAATCCCAGACTTCGCCAGCAGCTGATTCAAATGCGAAATGCCTGTGAGACTTCTCAGTACGAGCTGTATGAACTGGCCAAAAATCACGGATATTATCAGCCCGCAGCGATGGCAGATGAGCAGGAAATCAAGCAGGTGAAGGCAATTTTTACGGAGCGGATGATCTAAGAGCCGCATCCGCTCACCGCGATCCTTCGCTTTGCGCAGGGACAAATCGGACAGGGAAAGCCGTCTTTCCCTGTCCGATTGAACTGTATTTTATTCTCTTGCCTTTTTTTGTTCCTCCCACCACTCCGACAGCATCTGATTGCAGCGGTTGTTTTTGGAGAGGATCGTCTCGCTTCGCTCTCTTCGTCCAATTTCTCTTCCATCCCACTCCCCGCAGACGTCCATGCCAAGGAGCGGCAGTTCTTCTGCCGCACAGTTCAGCACTTCCCGCATCGTCTCCAGTGTCATCGAACCGCCATCCCAGTTGGTGACACAGGCATCCTCTGTCAGCACATCCTTGTCCACCGACACATAGATCGGATGGCGAAGCGTCTCCCGGATCTGCTGGCGGATGGTTTCTCTCCACCCCTCGTCCCGATGACAGTCGCCAGCGCAGAGCGACTCCTCCACGCATAGAATCGGTTTTCCGTCTTTTTTGTAGCGGAACACTCCCTGCTCCTCTCCGCAGAAGAGAAAACCTTCTGTCCGGGCAAGCTCCTCCAGAAGCGAGCGCTCTACTCCGACGACCATCACTTCCTGCAAAAGCGGGAGATTTTCCAGCGCATATTTGATCCAACAGCCGCAGGACAGCATCTCTCCCCAAAACGGCGGCTGTAGATCCGGATGATGGTCCAGCACAAGGAGGGAAAATTGTTCCTGGATGGGGCGAAGCAAAAAATAAGAGACGTAGTGAAAGTTTCCATTTCCCAAAAAGGACAGCTCGTTCGTTTCGTCGATGCTCTCTCTCAGCTGTGCCGCAGCTTCCTCGTCGCAGTACCCGCAGACACCCTCCATCTTCGAGAGATCTTTGCGCACCGGCTGTCTGCCTTTGTAAAATATCTGTCTCTCATAGCAGTCATCAAACTCATACAATACCATTTTTTCTCCTACGCGTTTTCCAGCAGTTTTTCCAAGCTGACCAGCTTTACGCACACCGCAAACAGCTCTGTCGCCATACGAATTTCCTCCTGCGTCGGGAAGGAGGGCGCGATGCGGATGTTGGAATCGTGCGGGTCGATTCCATAAGGGTATGTTGCTCCCGCTTCTGTGAGAACCATTCCCGCCTCTTTGCATTTGGCGACAATGGCCTTTGCACATCCCTCCATCGCATCAAAGCTGATAAAATATCCTCCTTTCGGGTTGGTCCAGGAGGCAATTTCCAATCCGCCCAGCTCTCTCTCCAAAATTTCCTCCACGGCCTCAAACTTCGGCGCCAAAATCTGCGCATGTTTTTTCATATGCTCCATCACACCGTTGATGTCCCCGAAAAAGCGGACATGACGCAGCTGATTGAGCTTGTCATGGCCGATGATCTGCCAGGTCATCATTTTTTTGATGCTCGCAATGTTTGCGGCAGAGGCGGCAAGGGCAGAGATCCCGGATCCCGGAAAGGTAATTTTGGAAGTCGAGCAAAACTCGTAGACAAGATCCGGATTCCCGGCTTTTTCACATTCCGAGAGGATCTCCGGGATATGGGCGGCTTCCTCAAAATACAGATGATGAATTCCGTAGGCATTGTCCCAATATACCCGAAAATCCTTTGCCGCAGGGCGAAGTGCGGCGATTCGTTTCACCACCTCTTCCCCGTACACATAGCCGGTCGGGTTTCCATACATCGGCACACACCACATTCCCTTTACCGATTCGTCTTCTCTGACATATTGTTCCACCAGATCCAGATCCGGCCCGTTCTCATCGATCGGGATCGGAATCATCTCCACGCCAAAAAACTCTGTGATGGAGAAATGCCGATCATAGCCAGGAACCGGACATAAAAATTTCACTCGTTCAAGTTTAGACCACGGAGTACTTCCCATCACGCCATGCGTATATGCCCGGGATACCATATCATACATAATATTCAAACTGGAACCGCCAAAAACGATTACGTTTTCCGGCTTTACGCCGACGAAATCCGCCATCAGTTTTTTCGCTTCCGGAATCCCGTCCAGGACACCATAATTCCGGCAGTCTGTTCCGTCTTCTGCGTACAGCGATGCCTTGCTGTCAAGCACATCCATCATCGGCATTGACAAGTCCAGCTGGGCATTGGACGGCTTCCCTCTTGCCATATTCAGGCGCAATCCTTTTCCCTGCCACTCCCTGTAAAGCGCTTCCATCCTTCTCTTTTCCGCCAACAATTGCTCTCTGGTCATTTCCTGATAAGCTGCCATACCGTGTAACCTCCGTGTCTGTTTTGTTTTTATGCCGTGATAGCGAACGCTTTTGGTGTATGCCTGGCCGGCATCTTTTCCCATACATTCCTTCCTACAGCACTGATCGGATCGGGGAAAGCTCCTTCCCCAATCTGCAAATAATACAGCGCTGTATTAGTATAACAACAAAATTCTTTTGTGTAAATAGCCCAAAAAACCAAATATTATCGTTTTTTCTCCTGCGTTCTGTGTATTTTAGACGGATTCAGCGCCACAGCCTTCTGAAACAGCACCAGTCCGATCAAAAACAGCACCGCAAGCGCCCCCACGCCATAGCTTACATTGTTTGTCACCTGTGAGATTGCCCCAACGAGAAACGTTCCAAGAAAAGATGCGCCCTTTCCGCAGATGTCTAAAATCCCGAAGTATTCGCCGGATTTTTCATCCGGAATGATTTTGGCAAAATAGGAGCGGGATAGCGCCTGGATTGTTCCCTGGAACATTCCCACACAGACGGCCAGAAACCAGAATTCTCCCTGCGTATCCAGCTGAATGGCAAATAGCGCGATACAAAGATATGCCACGATGCAGAGATTGATGATTTTATGCGCCTCAAACCTTGCGGACAGACGGCCAAACAGCAGCGCAAATGGGAATGCCACGATCTGCGTTACGAGCAGCGCAAGCAGCAGGCCGGTTGTGTCCAGTCCAAGCGCTTCCCCGTAGGCCGTCGCCATGTCAATGATGGTATACACTCCGTCAATATAAAAGAAAAAGGCAAGCAGATAGACGAAAATATGCTTCTGTCCTTTTATATCCTGAAATGTCTCATAAAGTCTTCGAAAGCTCTCCCTGACCGCCCCTTTTTCCGGGTTCACCCAATGTCTCTGCTCATAGTTTCTCAAAAGCGGGATGGTCACGCCAACCCACCACAGGGATGTGATGACGAACGCGATGGCCATCGCAGCGGAAAGCCCGATTCCAAGCTTCTCCTGACCAAGCACAAGCGCCAGGCCTGCCACAAAGGGAATGCAGCTTCCAATGTATCCCCAGGCGTATCCCTGGGAGGACACTTCATCCATCCGCTCCTCCGTTGTCACATCCGACAACATGGAATCATAGAAAATCAGGCTCACCGAGTATCCGACTTTGGCGACAACAAAAATGCCAAGAAACCAGACCCAGGAGTGAACAAATCCCAAAAAGGTGCATCCTATGGCTCCGATCAGCATTGCTGCGGCAAACAGACGCTTCTTAAATCCTCTTGTGTCCGCCAGCGTTCCAAAAATCGGTCCCAGAACTGCCACAAGCAACGTTGACGCGGATGCCGCATACGCCCAGTAGGCCAGATAATCCACATCGGAAATTCCCGCCTGTTCTGCCAGATAATTAAAATAAATCGGCACCATCGTTGCCACAAGCAGGATAAATGCGGAATTTCCCACATCGTAGAGAATCCATTGTTTCTCCAGTTTTGTCAATTTGAATTTCATTGATTTTCCCCCGTTTCTTCAATATTGCCGTCTTCTTCGCGCTCTGGCTCCGGTATGTCCAGATGATATTTTTTGAAAATCTGTTTGAACAGATACGAATGGATCAGCGCGATGATTCCGGGCGCGGCGATCACAGCTGGCTGATAGACAAACAGTCCAAATGCAATACACGAAATCGAAATCCCGATCATTAAAATTGTCTTCGGGAGTTCCTTTAAAGCCATCACGTACGACATGACAAACAGCCGCTTCGTCGACACAATGCACCGGGCGGCAAGCGGAAAGAGATACGTAAACACGGCAAGGTACGCCGCCAGGAGGACAAGAAACGCCCAGCGAAAGGCATACGACCAGAATCCCTTTCCAAAAATGCAGTAATACCCGTCTATTGCCAAGCCGATGCCAATGCCAAGCATCACAAGCCAAGCGGACGTCGCTCTTTTAAAATGATTGCGAAAAGCCCGGAAAAATCCCTGAAATACGTAACTTTGCCGGTCTTCCGCGATTTTCAGGCAGTTGACATACAATGCCGACAGGGATGCCCCTGCGGTAAAGACAGGGATGCAGGAGACCCAGAACAGCACAGAGAGAATCAATACATCCAAAATTTTTCCCATCATGCTGTACAGCGGGGTCTCCATCCAACTCGTTTCTTCTTTCATCCAGATGTTCCTCCTTTTTTCGGCGTCCGTCTGTCGGATTGTTTTTTTTCTCTGCCTGCCAGCACAAGCGCCTGTTTTACGTCCCGGCAGGAGGGATATCGCTCCCCCGGATTTTTCTTCGTACACGTTTCAATGATTTCCAAAAGACTGGCGGATATCGTTTTCTCCCAGCGCTTCATCCATTCCTCCACACTCTTTTGTTCCCACGGGCGCTCCCCGGTCAGCAGCTCCATCAGCAGCATTCCGAGCGCGTACACATCCGTTCTTGCGTCCAGAACTGCTCCCTTTTCGTACTGCTCCGGCGCGGCATATCCTGCCGTCCCAAGGGGAAGAAAATCTCTTCGGCTTCCTCTCCCGAAAACCCACGCTGTCCCAAAATCGGCCAGCTGCAGCCTTCCTTTGGAATCCATCAGAAAATTGCCCGGCTTTACATCCCGGTATACGATCTGCGGCCGATGGCAGTGCATTCGCCGCAGCAAACGGCAAATCTGAATGCCCGTCTGAATGGCGCGTGATTCCGAAAATGCCCCCTCCTGCTCCAGACGCGCAAGCAGCGAGTCTCCCGCTGCGTAATCCATATACCAAAACAGCTCCCGCTCTCCCAGACGGACTTCCCGCACGCAGACAATTCCTTTTCCCCGCAGGCGGCTCTGCAGCCTGGCCTCCTCCAGTGCTTCCCGCAGGATCACCTCTTTGTCTTCGGTTCGGGGAATGGGAATCACTTTCACTGCCCAAAAACCGTCTCTATTTTCTCTTGGAACTCTGTAGACATCGCCGCATCCCCCGGCGCCAATCCATTTCCACTCACAAAACGTATGTTTTTCTCCCTTCCTCTGCATCCGCGAAACGCCCCATTATTTGTGATACGGTTCCTTGTTTCGGATGCGATATGCCCGATAAATCTGTTCCAGCAAAATCACCCGCATCATCTGGTGCGGAAACGTCATTTTGGAGAAGCTGAGTGCAAAATCGGCCCGCTTCATCACGCTTGCGGACAGTCCGAGGGAGCCTCCGATCACAAACAGGAGATGGCTCTCCCCCAAAAGAGCGAGTCGGTCCATTTTCTCTGACAATTCCACCGAGTCCAGCATCGTCCCCTCTATGGCAAGCGCGATGACATACGCATTGTCCGGTATTTTGTCAAGAATCCGTCTTCCCTCCCGTTCCATGACCGCCTCCTGTGCGGCCTTAGAGGCACCGTCCGGCGTTTTCTCATCTTCTACCTGTACGATATCCATTTTACAATAACGGGAGAGGCGCTTTTCATATTCGGCGAGCGCCATCGTCCAGTATTTCTCTTTGATTTTTCCGACACATACAATTGTAATTTTCATTCACGCAACTTCTTTCCGGGAAATCTTGCATCTTTTGCTTCCCCGTATTATAATGATGGCATCCGGAGAGCGGATCACAAAAAAGTCCTGACTTTGCCCTTTCCGGTACACAATCACACAAAGATGCGCTGTCACCGGCGCGGAAATGAGGTATTTTATGATGAGCCCCAAATCGGAAGAGGAACTTGCCCTCCTGATGGATCTTCCCCGGGAAGACGCACAGAAGCTGGCAGATTTCCTCTCCTACTCCAATCTTCACCCGCAGATTGACCCGGCGAACGGAGAGGATCTCCATTCGATCCTCATCCCGGTCGCGGAAGAACAGACGGCAAGACGGCTTGCCGGCGCTTTTTTGAAAGAAGCAATGCCGGAATCGTCCAGCTCCAAACAAACTCCCGGATCTTTGAGCGCCCTGAGCAAGCACACTTACACACCGGCTGCCCAGCGATATGAGGATGCGAAGGGAACCTTGTTCATTCTTCTCATCGCAGCCATTTTCCTGACATCCTGCAGTCTGTCTGTGACAATCACTCATTTTTCTGAGATCATTCATTTTCGGTATTCCGGCTACCTGAGCTATATCGTCTTCTGGATCATCTCGCTTTTGCTCATCTGGGGAACGTTTCAATATCACCGGATCCGAACGGAATTAAAGCAGCAGGCCGGGGAAGAGGAACATTGGCACCAGAATGTTTCCTCCTGGCTTCGCGACAATTTTACCGCAGAGCGCATCGACGAAGCGATCCGAGAGACAGACACCCCCCTTCAGGAGGAGCTTCTCGTTTTAAGCCGTTACGATTATCTTCGGCAGGAAGCCTCAAGCGCATTCCCGGACATCGACCCGGGCTTTCTGGATCTGGAAATCGAACAATTCTACGAGACGATCTTTGAGTGACCTTCCATACCGGCACGGCAGGCAGATCGGACAGGCTCTGAAAATGCCGCAGACAGTTTCTCTCTGCGGCATTTCTCCGATGCGTCCGGCTCTGCTGGTGCGGCTTTGCCGCGAGCAGAGCGATCCAATCTCTTATTTTGAAGACAAATATTCGTCAATTCCTTTTGCGGCTGCCTTTCCGGCTCCCATCGCGAGAATAACCGTCGCAGCTCCTGTCACAGCATCTCCTCCGGCATAGACGCCTTCTTTGCTTGTCTCTCCGTTCTCCTCCCGGGCCACGATACATTTCCACTTGTTGACATCCAGCCCTTCCGTCGTGGAAGAGATCAGCGGATTGGGGGACGTTCCAAGCGCCATAATCACGGTATCCAGCTCCATCGTAAATTCCGATCCCGGAATAACCTGGGGCCTTCTTCTTCCGGAGGCATCCGGTTCGCCAAGCTCCATTCTCACACATGTCATCCCTGTCACATTTCCCTTTTCATCGGTCAGAATTTCCGTCGGGTTGGTCAGCAGATCAAACACAACCCCCTCCTCTTTGGCGTGATGGATTTCCTCCAGACGGGCCGGCAATTCCGCCTCACTTCTTCGATACACGATATGTGTCTCTGCGCCGAGCCGAAGCGCTGTTCGCGCGGCATCCATCGCCACATTTCCGCCTCCGACAACGGCAACCTTCTTTCCTCTCACAATCGGAGTGTCATAGTCATCCCGGAACGCTTTCATCAAGTTATTGCGTGTCAGATATTCGTTGGCGGAAAATACGCCGTTGGCGGATTCTCCCGGAATTCCCATAAATTTAGGAAGCCCTGCGCCGGAGCCGATGAACACCGCTTCAAATCCTTCTTCCGACAGAAGCTGGTCGATGGTGACAGAGCGGCCGACAACAACGTTGCACTCAATCTTCACACCGAGTTTTTGAACGTTTTCGATCTCTTTCTTTACAATCTTGTCCTTGGGAAGACGAAATTCCGGAATGCCGTACAGCAAAACGCCGCCCGGCTGGTGAAGCGCCTCAAAAATCGTCACATCGTATCCCATTTTCGCCAGATCCCCCGCACAGGTCAGACCAGCAGGGCCAGCGCCAACCACTGCCACTTTTTTCCCTTTCTTCTCTGCGCTTGGCGACGCACAGATTCCGTGCTCCATTGCCCAGTCCGCCACAAAACGCTCCAGTTTTCCGATGGAGACCGCATCACCCTTGATTCCCCGGATGCACTTGCCCTCACATTGGCTTTCCTGCGGACAGACACGGCCGCAGACTGCCGGGAGCGCGGAGGCATCCGCAATGATCCGGTACGCCGCTTCGATCTCTCCTTTTTTGATTTCCTGAATAAAAGCAGGGATATTGATCCCAACCGGGCAGCCGCTGATGCACTTGGCATTTTTGCAGTTGATGCAGCGGATGGCCTCTGCGGTGGCTTCCTCCTGATTGTACCCATAACATACTTCCTCAAAGTTGGCGGCACGAATCTTTGGATCTTGCTCTCTTACCGGTATCTTTTCTAATACACTCATGCTCTCTTCTCCTTTTTATTCACAGTGACCGCATCCGCCATGATGGGTCTCTCCCTCTTCCAATGCCAATTTTGCACGGCCTTCCTCTGTCTTGTAAATGTTCTGACGCATCATCGCCTGGTTGAAATCAACCTGGTGTCCATCAAACTCCGGACCATCTACACAGGCAAATTTTACGTGTCCTCCCACGGTGACGCGGCAGGCGCCGCACATTCCCGTTCCATCTACCATAATCGGGTTTAAGCTCACAACTGTGGGAATTCCAAGTTCCTTTGTCAAAAGGCAGACAAACTTCATCATAATCATCGGACCGATGGCGATGCAGACATCGTAGTGATGCCCCTGCTGCACAACGAGATCTTTCACCACATCCGTTACCATTCCCTTGCGCACATAGCTTCCGTCGTCTGTCGTCAGATAGAGATTACCAGCTACGGCTCTCATCTCATCTTCCAGAATCAGAAGATCCTTCGTCTTGGCTCCGACGACGACATCCGCCTCCACGCCATGCTCTTTCAGCCACTTTACCTGCGGATACACCGGAGCAGCGCCGACACCTCCCGCTACAAACAAAATCTTTTTCATTCTGCGCGTCTCATCCGCTTCCCCGATCAGTTCCGAAGCCCGTCCGAGCGGCCCCACGACATCCAGAAAGCTGTCTCCCTCCTGAAGCGTCAGCATCCGCATCGTCGATGCGCCGATCACCTGGAAGACAATGGTTACCGTCCCCGCCTCCCGGTCATAGTCACAGATTGTCAGAGGAATCCGCTCGGCAGTCTCATCCATCTTGACAATCAGAAATTGTCCCGGCTGACAGTACGCTGCCACTCTCGGTGCGACAACATCCATGAGACAGGTATTCTCTGTCAGCATCCTGCGTTTTACAATCTTATACATCTCTTACCCCATTTCCGCGCAGTCTGTTGCGTCCTCCTGCCAAATATCAGGAATCCCCCTTGCGCATTGCCTTTTTTCCGTTGTTCTGATATGGTTTTGCAGGGTTAAAAATCATCACGACCTTTTCCCCCATGCCGTCATTATATCATATCTATATTTTTCTGTCATTCTTTTTCTGTCATTTCGCGCGGTTTTGGCGCCCAAAAACAACGCTTCATTCTCTATTTCTGGTCGTTTGCCCATCTGCCTGCCAGAGAAACCCACACTTGCGCTGCCGGTACAATCTGCTCCGGCCAATCCGCCGTCTCCTCTGTTGCAAGGGAGATGCCATGAATTCCGTCCGGGAAAATGTGCAGCTCAACCGGAACGCCCTCTCTGTGAAGCGCCATTGCAAAAAGCAGCGAATTCTCCACCGGAACAAGATCATCCACAGCGGTATGCCAAAGAAATACCGGCGGCGTCTGCGCTCCCGCCTGAAGCTCCAGTGACAAAAATTCTGACAGGGAGGCGGCCGGGGAACCCGGGGCATACCGTTTTACCCATGCATCGGATGTCTCTCCGATCAGATTGGTGAAAGAATCCCGGTGGGCAAACGCTCCGGATGTGATCACCGGGTATGAGAGAAGGATCCCGTCCGGTCTGATTTCCTCTGCCGTTTTTCCAAGCGGCGAGAAGACAAACGGCTGATTCCAGAAGCATCCAAGGCTTGCCGCAAGGTGTCCTCCAGCTGAAAATCCGCAGACAAAGACCTGGTGCGGATCCACTTGCCATTCCTCTGCGTGTTCCCGCACCATACAGACTGCCTGCGCCAACTCCAAAAGGGCGGTGGGCCAGACGTCCGGTGCGACACTGTAATCCAGAACAAACGCCTGAAATCCCATCTCCACAAACTTTTTTGCCACGGGCTCCCCTTCTCTTGCGGACACATGGACATAAGCTCCGCCCGGGCAGATGAGCACCGCCTTTTTCTTTTTCGCGGGAAGGGAGAGTTCCACATACGCTGTCAATGTCGGGGTATGGGACTTTTTTTCAATTCCCGCCTTCTGATACGAAACAATCACATTTTTTGTCTGACGCAGCATTGTCCTCCTCCTTTTGGGGATCATTTCCCGTCCCTGCATTTTCCCGTGTCGTCCCTCTTTGCTCTGACGGATTTACCGTCTCAGAAAGGCAAACGGGTCTCCTTCTTTGCTGTCCAGAAAATGCATGAGCATATACGCACACATGATCGCCACATTTTCCTCCCGCAAAATCCGGCGCACTTCCTCTTTGTCTGCCAAAACAATCTGAATTTCTTCGGAGTCTTCCTGCCCGACCCGGCTCGGAACACCTGCGGCGTATCCGTAAACGGTGCCGCAGGATTCATCGGTCATCCCGACCGTAGTAAAATACGGCCGGCTGTAGCAGTCCTGCACATCCAGAACCGTCAGGTCCAGACCAGTTTCCTCTTTGAATTCCCGCCTTCCGGCCTCCGGAAAATTCTCCCCTTCCTCCACCAGACCGGCCGGAAATTCATAAATGTATCCGTCGATGGCGTAGCGGTATTGCCGAATCAAAACGACTTTGTCTTTGTTCTCTCCGTATACGCCGTAAATGATCACCCCATCTGCTTTGTTTTGATGGGTCACTGCCTTTAGCTGTCCCACCGTTTTGGCCCGGGAAGCCACAAAATAGACGGAATCCCGCCCGCTTCGGTGGGTGACATCCATTGTGAAAAAGTTCAGGAACCGAAAGGATGTCAGCTGATGAATCCGATGAATGATACCCATATTCTGTCCTTCCTCCCCTTTTGCCGATGCCTTTATTTTCTCAATTCAATTCCCAGTTCCTGCAGCGCTTTCAGAATATGATCCATCGCATTCTGCACTTCCCGGTCTTCGAGTGTTCGGTCTGCGGCCCGGAACGTGATGGAATATGCCACGGATTTGTATCCTGCCATAATCTGAGATCCCTCATAGATATCAAAGAGTTCGTATTTCTCTACGAGCTTTCCGCCTTTCTTTTCGATGATCTCTTCGACTTGTCCTACCATAATCTCTTTTTTCATCACCATGCTGATATCACGGGTCACCGAAGGATATTTTGCAAGTCCTGTATATTTATAATCATACGTCGCATTTGCCACAATATACGGCAGATCCAGTACCGCAAGGTAGACACGCTCGCCAATCGCATAGTTGTCTGTCACCTGAGGATGCACTTCTCCCAGATAACCGATCTCCTGGCCGTCGTACCAGATTCTCGCCTGACGTCCCGGATGAAGGAATGGAAGCTTCCCGCTCGGATATACACCTGTCGAATTGCTGCCGGTCGGATCGTATCCGATCTTTTTGTTCATCCCAACTCTGTGCAGGAATTCTTCCACCACACCCTTCATGGTAAAGAAGTCTCCCTCCCCGTACATACCGAGGGAAAATGCGGTGCGCTCATCGGGCAGCTTGGTCAGGGGAAGCTCCTCCGGCAGATAGACATTGGCAATCTCATAGAGGCGCACATTTTTGTTTCTCCGATTAAAGTTGGTTGCCAGAGAAGTCAGCATTCCATTCAGCGGCGTCGTTCTCATGATACTGTAATCTTCTCCGAGCGGATTCATAATCGGGATTGCCTTGCGCAGCGCACAGTCGGACGGAATCAGCAGCCGGTCAAATACTTTGGGGCTTTCAAAGGAATACGTCATTGCCTGGGAGAACCCGCAAAACTGCGCCGCCTGTCTTGCCGTCTCCTCTACCCGAAGCTTGAAGGAGAGCTTTCCGGCAGAGGCTGCGCCGGAGGGCAGAGTCGTCGGGATGTGGTCATATCCATAGAAGCGGGCAACTTCCTCTGCCACATCCGCCTTGCAGGAAATGTCCTGTCTCCACGTCGGAATGTGCAGTGTGTTGTCTGCCTCGCTGTACACAAGCTCCAGCGGCTGGAAATACGCCAGCATCTGCTCCCTGCTGATGTCGGTTCCGAGAAGGGCGTTGATATAATCCGGATCAAATGCGACCGTCTTTTCCTCTCTCTTTTGCGGATAGACGTCAATCATTCCGCCTACAACTTCCCCGCATCCGAGTTCCTCAATCAGCTGACATGCGCGGTCCATGGCAAGCTTTGCTGTGTTGGGATCCAATCCCTTTTCAAATTTTCCGGAGGATTCTGTGCGCAGTCCGAGTCTCTTGGATGAGAGACGGACATTGGTTCCATCAAAGCAGGCTGCCTCGAAAACCATTGTCTTTACATTGTCTGTAATCTTGGAGTTTTCTCCTCCCATGATACCGGCGATGCACACTCCTTTTTCCCCGTCGTTGATCATCAGCATGTTGGAATCAAGCCTGCGGATCTGTCCGTCCAGCGTCTGGAACGTATCGCCATCCTGCGCCCGTTTGACAACGATTTTGTGGCCTGCCAGCTGATCATAGTCAAAGGCGTGCATTGGCTGGCCGAATTCTTCCATGACATAGTTTGTGATGTCTACGAGGTTGTTGATTGGGCGGACACCGGACGCCGCCAGTCTTCTCTGCATCCACTTTGGCGATGGCGCAATGCGAATGTTTTTCACCATTCTTGCACAGTAGCGAGGGCACAGATCCGGATCCTGTACTTCCACCTGAAGAAAATCGCGGACATCCTCGCCGTTTCCGGTTTCAGAGATCACAGGAGCGACAAATTTCTTTCTGAATGTCGCTGCCGCCTCGCGCGCAATTCCAAGCACGCTGTAGCAGTCTACACGATTGGATGTGATCTCATATTCGAATACGGTGTCGCGAAGTCCAAGCACTTCTACGGCGTCCGCCCCCACAGGCGTATCCGGCGGCAGCAGGTAGATGCCGTTTTCCGGCGCATCGGGAAAGAATTCCCTGGTCGATCCGAGTTCCTCAATGGAGCACATCATGCCGAAGGAAGGAACGCCCCGAAGTTTTCCCTTTTTAATGCGGATGCCATGTTCCGGCGCCTTTCCATCCGCGTGGACGGACGCCGCCACATTTCCGCCTTCCAGCACAACCGGGATTTTGTCCCCCTCCGATATATTGTGTGCTCCGGTTACAATCTGAATTGTCTGGCTGCCGACGTCGACCTGGCAGACGAGAAGTTTGTCTGCATCCGGATGTTTTTCCAATTTTACAATCTGGCCCACAACAATTTTCTCCAGATTTTGATCGAGCCGTTTCATTCCCTCCACTTTTGTCCCGGACAGCGTCATGGCGTCCATATATTCCTGGTCTGTCACCTCAAGATCCGGCACATAGGCCTTGATCCATGATAATGCTGTATTCATCGTTTTCCCATCCTTTCTTCTATTGGAGTGACGTTGATTTTAGAATTGTTTTAAGAACCGCTCATCGTTTTCATAGAGCAGCCGCATGTCATCAATCTCATATTTCAGCAGGGCAATCCGCTCCAGACCTACCCCAAAGGCAAATCCTGTGTATACTTCCGGATCGATTCCGCACAGCTCCAGCACATGCGGATGCACCATGCCGCACCCCAGAATTTCAATCCATCCGGATCCCTTGCAAAAGCGACATCCTTTTCCTCCGCACTTAAAGCATGTCACATCCATCTCCGCAGACGGCTCTGTGAACGGGAAATGATGCGGCCGGAACTTCGTCTTCGTCTGCTCTCCAAACATCTCTCGTGCAAATTCTGCAAGCGTTCCTTTCAGATCCGCAAATGTGATATTTCGATCCACAACAAGTCCCTCCACCTGATGGAACGACGGAGAGTGGGTCGCATCGACTTCATCGGAGCGGAATACCCGTCCCGGGGCAATCATCCGGATCGGAAGCTTTCCCTGCTCCATCGCGTGAACCTGGACGGAAGAAGTCTGTGTCCGCAGCAAAATGTCGTTGTTGATGTAGAACGTATCCTGCTCGTCTTTTGCCGGATGGTTCGCCGGGATATTCAGATATTCAAAATTGTATTTATCGTATTCAATTTCCGGTCCTTCCATGACCTCATACCCCATCCCGATGAAGATGCGCTCCATCTCTTCCAGTGCGATCGTGTTTGGATGACGGTGTCCGAAATGATTTTTTTGAGCAGGGAGGGTCACATCGATGACTTCTTTTTTCAGCTGTTCTTCCCGCATCTTATCTGCGATCTTCTTTCTGGCAGAATCCAGGTATGTCTCAATCGCCGCTCTTGTCTCATTTACCATCTGCCCTACTCTTGGGCGCTCTTCCGGCGCAACTTCCTTCATTCCCTTCAGGACAGCAGTTAGTTTCCCTTTCTTCCCCAAATATGCCACTCGAATCTCATTCAGACGGTCCAGTGTGTCAGAGGACTCCAGCTGTGCCAGCGCCTCTTCCCTGATTTTCTGCAGTTTTTCCTTCATTCCCAATGATCTCCTTTTTGATAAATTTGTTTCCCGGGTCAGCCCGCTTTTATGCGATTCCGCCCAGCAAGCAGAATCGTTCTGCTGCCAACAGATGCGCGATTCGTTGGCAGCCACTTGGCATAAAAAAAACGCCCCAAAATAGGGACGAATCAATCGCGGTACCACCCTGATTCCTGTCACAGCAGACAGGCACTCGGCATACATAACGTGTACGGACGGCACTTCCTACTTTTGTCCTCGCCAGTCCCGGCAGAACAGGTTCAAAAGTGCAGCTGCGATGGGAAATTCAAATCGAATCAGGGCCTGAGCGCGCTTTCAGCCGGTGACGCGCTCTCTCTGTAGGAGTAATCCGCTTCTACTGAAACATCGCAATCGCTTTTTCTATATTCATACAGTCTTCATTCTAACACAAAAGAGGAAATTGTCAAGAGGTCTGTTCCACAATTTTCTCTTTACGAGGCTTTCCTTTCATGATATACTTTTGTCGTCATCCTACAGACATTTCAATCAAACCGGAAAGGAGATCGCACGTGATTTATACCATTTTTCGACTGCTGGATTTTTTTAAATACACAAAGGAGGCGCGCATCAGCGCATACGCCGCTTATGCCGTTTATTTTACGGTATTGTCAGTTTTCCCGATGCTGATGCTTCTGCTGTCCATCATTCATTTTCTTCCAATCGAGAACGATGTGCTGTTAAGCAGCATCTTTGCTTTTGTCCCGTCGACGTTTCAGCCGCTTGTCCAATCGATTATTCAAGATCTCGATCAGAAAACGACGACAACACTCGTGTCTGTCACGGCAATTTCCACGCTATGGTCGTCTTCCAAGGGAATTTACGGGCTTTATCAGGGACTCAACAGCGTGTATCAGACGACCAAGACGCGCGGTTTTTTTGTCAAGAAAGGGTTGTGCCTTCTCTACACTTTTTTCTTTGTCCTTGTCATCATCCTGATTCTTATGCTGCTTGTATTTGGAAATCAGCTGCAGCTTCTTATGCTGCATCTGATTCCCGTTTTGCAAAGATTTTCCGGCATCATTTCCTTCCTCCGCTCTTTGCTGTCGGTATTTTTGCTGATCTGCTTTTTTATGGTCATCTATCAGGTGTTCCCCTCTAAAAAGCTCCGGCTTATGGCACAGCTTCCGGGCGCACTGTTTACGACGGTATGCTGGATGGGACTCTCCTTCGGATTCTCCATCTACATTGACAATTTTGGGAACTACTCCTACATGTATGGTTCCCTGACAACGATCATTTTGCTGATGCTGTGGCTTTATCTGTGCATGAACATTGTTCTCATGGGAGGCGCCATCAATGTGTGGCTGGAGGAACAGCGTTCCCGCCCGTCTGCCTGATCGATTCTCGCTTAGGAACGATTTCTCCCTGTTTCTTGTAAATACTTCCGGGCGCCACATACCCTCTGACGCTTGAGAGCGGATAGATGTTTGTATCGCGCCCGATGACTGTGCCGGGATTGAGAACGGAACCGCATCCGACTTCCACCCGGTCTCCCAGCATAGCGCCGAATTTTTTCAGCCCTGTATCGATGAATGACGCCTCTCCTCTCACCCGCACAAGCGTTTTGTCTGATTTTACGTTGGATGTGATGGACCCCGCTCCCATATGAGAGTAAAAGCCCAGGATGGAATCCCCGACATAATTGTAATGCGGAACCTGAACGTTGTTGAAGAGAATAACATTTTTCAGCTCTGTGGAGTTTCCGACAACCGCTCGTTTTCCAACGATGGCATTGCCGCGGATGAACGCACAATGCCGGATCTGGGCATCCTCATCGATGATGCACGGCCCTGTAATGCTGGCAGTCGGTGAGACGTCTGCACTCTTTGCAATCCACACCCACTGCGACGGATGGTCAAACAAGTCCTCCGGGAGAGTTGGACCCAATCTTTTGATGAAATCCCCGATTTTGGGAAGCAGTTCCCACGGATAGTCTGCCTCCCCAAAAAGAGACGCCGCAATGGTTTCTCTCAAATCAAACAATGCTTCTATTTTCAATTCATCCATAAAATGCTCCTCCTAATATATAAGTGTAGGGTTTTCTTTTTTTGTTTCCCTTACTGTACAGATGTTCCCGGATATCCGTTCCCTACCCTTTTGCCCAGGAAACAATTCTGTTATTTTTTCGTAAAAACTCCCCCTTTTTTATCGGAAAGTTTACAAGACAAATTTCTTTTGTGCAGGTCAAGTAAAGAATTCCACTTTGCTCCTTTTGAGAAAAAATTTGTCATTCTTCACACGTATCGTTTTTTTTTGTTCCTCATTTCAGTCAATTTGCATGAGCCTGCATTCCCTCACAATTCGTGAAATACCATTTTTTCTGAGATTTCACAGCCATATTTTTTCTGTTTTGTCTAAATCACTGAAAATATTGAGGTGCATTGACACCGAAAGAAGAATATGCTACCATAATCATAGCACTGCGAAGGAGGTACCAACCATGATTGAATCTTACGTTGATTTAAACTCTGTAGAAAAAGTTCGGAAGTTCTCATCCATCGCCAGAAGCTGCCCTTTTAACGTCTATCTTGTATCCGAATCCCGCCGCGTCAATGCAGCTTCGCTTCTTGGAATTTTTAGTCTCAATTTGATCAAACCGATCAAAGTGGAAGCGGAGAGCAATGATTTCACTTCCGTCCGGCGAAAAATCGGGGAATTCCTCGTCAGCAAAATGATCACCTCCAGTTGCTGATATTTGATATTTGATATCCTAACATTTGACCCAACGTGCATCGCGTTGTCAATCCCTTTTTTCGTCTTCCTGCTATGGGATCATCTGCTCAAGCTGTCCTCGGATGGCTTCCGGATTGGAGATCTGCTTTACACCTATTGTTCGCACACAGATGAACTGCCGCAGCTTCTCCATATATTCTTCCGGTGAAATTTCTCCCCGGGCGACAAGTGAAAGTCCCTTTTCCCAGCTTGCCGTAAGCGCCGGATTGAGCATCTGCTTCATCGATGCCAAGACAACTTCGTACACCGCTTCTCCAAGCGGGGTCGGAGTGAGTATCTGCGTTTTGGGATTGAGACGGAGATACCCGATGGCAACCAACTTCTTTAAAATTTCGGCACGTGTGGCACTTGTGCCGATGCCGCTGCCCTTGATCTGCTCCCTGAGTGACTCCTCCTCAATCAGCTGCCCCGCATTCTCCATCGCTAGAATCATACTTCCGGTATGATACCGTTTCGGCCCGGTCGTTTCCCCCTCTTTCACATAAAATTTCAGGGCCGGAAGCACTGTCCCTTTTTTGAGCTGATCCAGCAGCGCAGCCATCTGCGGATCGATTCTGCTCTCCTCCTCCCCCTTTTCGGATGGAAAGGCCACTTTTTGGTACCCTTTCTCCAAAAGGACGCGAAAACTGGAGAAGAAATGCTCCTGTCGGCGCTCCATTTCCAGACTGTATTTCCGATAGCGTGCGGGAGGATAAAAAATACTCAGGAATCGGCGCCAGATACACGCGTAAACCGCCGGGGAATGGCCGGACAGCTTTTTTAGATTTCCAAGGCCCTGCCCCGTTGGAACAATGGCGTAATGATCGGTCACCTGTTTGTCATTGACATAGCGCGTCTTTTGCAGATTTTTTTCCCATCCGTTTTGCAAAATTTCTTCTGCAAACGGGCGCGCGCTCTCATCGGCGCGCAGTCCGGAAATGTTTTTATGAATTTCTTTTGCCGCGGCGGAGGACAGCACCCGGGAATCTGTTCTTGGATACGTAATGAGTTTTTTCTCATATAATTCCTGGGCAATCTGCAGCGTCTGATCCGGACTGATTTTAAAGCGCCGCGCACAATCGTTTTGCAATTCCGCCAGATTGTACAGGAGGGGGGCTTCTTTCTTCTCCTGCTTTCGGCTGATCTGGCAGACAATCGATTCCAGCGGCGGACTTTGCAGCAGAAAATCCACAAGCTCCTGCGCTTTTTCTCTCTCCAAAAATCCATTCTCCTTATACAGGTCAAAGGATTCAAAATACTTTGACCCCTGCACCGCACGCCATTCGCCCTCAAATACATGGCCTGACGCGTCTATGGCGCTCACCACACGGTAAAACGGAGTCTTGACAAAGCTGCGGATCTCCCGCTCCCTCCGCACGACCATGCCCAGCACGCAGGTCATCACCCTGCCCACCGAAATCACGGCGTATTTCGTGTGCAGATAGGAAGAAATACTGTTCCCGTACTTCAGCGTGAGCAGGCGGGAAAAGTTGATCCCCATCAGGTAGTCTTCCTTTGCCCTCAGATATGCGGACGCGCTCAGATTGTCATATTCAGACAGATCCTTCGCCTCCCTGATTCCTCTCAGGATCTCTTCCTCTGTCTGGGAGTCAATCCATACTCTCCGCCGTTTTTTCCCTCTGACATGCGCCTCCTGCTCTACAAGGCGGTAAATATATTCCCCCTCCCGCCCCGAGTCCGTGCACACATAGATCGTGTCCACGTCATCCCGGTTGAGCAGTCCGCTGACGATCTGGAACTGCTTCGCCACGCCGGGGATGATCTCGTATTTAAACTCGGAAGGAATAAAGGGAAGGGTATCCAGGCTCCAGCGCTTCAGCGCCGGATCATATTCCTCCGGATAACTCATCGTGACAAGATGGCCGACGCACCATGTCACGACCGCCTCTTCCGCCTCCAGATAACCGTCCCGTCTCTTTGTATTCAGTTTTAAAGCTTTCGCAAATTCCTGCGCCACACTGGGCTTCTCTGCGATATATAATGATTTTCCCATAAAGTCGTTACTGTCTGTCCTGGTCCTGCTTTACTTGCACGGCACA
>CASGAH010000024.1 GCA_949299375.1 uncultured Eubacteriales bacterium
AAGTCGCTCAAAACAATATAGATAAACTGACGAGTAGAAAAAAACGTGGAAAATTACAAATTAGTTATTTGATAACGGAACGACCAAAAGATGCAGACCAGCGAATAAGGATTGGAGATTGGGAGGCTGATACGATTCTTGGACAGACAGGAAAAGAAAAATTGGAGAAAAGGAAAAGAAAAAATCCCTAAAAAAAATCGTAATTCGGAGAGAAAAAAGGATAAAATGCCGGATTTTTTTTCGAAATTCATTTTCCCTTGCATTCCACTGGAAACTGTGATATGCTTTTTTCCAGTAAAGCGGTCAAGCCAATTTGTAGATTATTTAACAAACTCGCTTTACAGGTAGTTTGCAAATGCGCTGTGATGACAGACAGACAAGGCGCGGCGCAGGAAAGAGGAGGAACTATGAAAAAGATATTCGAAACGAAGTGGAATGCGGCGTGTCTTGTTTTGATTCCGGCCTGTATCGGCATCAATTACATCGGAAAAATGTTTGCATCGCTGCTGAAGCTCCCGCTGTGGCTGGACGCAATCGGAACGTGCATCGCCGGATGCCTTGGCGGTCCGATCATCGGCGGTCTTACCGGTGGAATTACCAATCTGATCTATGGTATCACGATGGGGGATGCCATCACACTCGTCTATGCGCTGACGAGTCTGGCAATGGGCGTGGCGATCGGTATTATGGCCCGTCTTGGCATGATGAAGCATTTTGCCGGTGCACTTTTGAGTGCCTGTGTGACGGGTATGGCGGCAGTTTTTGTATCCACGCCGCTCAACATTATTTTCTGGGAAGGGACAACCGGGAACGTGTGGGGAGACGCGCTGTTTGCCTGGACACAGTCGGTTCACATGCCGCTGTTTCTTGGATCGTTCCTCGATGAAGTTGTCGTAGATGTCCCGGATAAGCTTCTTACGGTCATCGTTGTCTACCTCATCCTCAAGGGACTTCCCAAAACAGTTACGTCCCTGTATGAAAGCAAGGATGCCATCGACAGTCTGGATGAGTGAGAAAGAAGATTGGACGGCCGGGCAGCGATAACCGGATGAATGAATGAGGGACAGGGATGTTCAGCTTCGCTGAATGCTCCTGTCCCTGCTTTGTAGGAATGGAGATTATATGAAGAGTATTTCACTGTACACACAAAACGGCTCTTTTTTGACGAAACTGGAGCCATTCGACAAGCTGTTTTATGTTCTCGCCTCTGTGGCTGCGCCGTCGATTGCGGGACAGCTGCCCGCGTATTTTCTTCCCATTGGGATCAGCCTTGTCCTTCTGATTCACAGCCGGCTTTTCAAAAAAGCGCTTCCGATGACGGTTGTTGGGCTCAGCCTTATTTTGACGGTTTGGATTGTCCAGGGGATTTTTTCTCAAAAGAACGAGACGCCGCTGTTTCACCTGGGACCGGTAACCTTCTATCAGGAGGGGTGCCTGATCGCGGCCAGAATCGGGCTGAACATTTTGAACATGTTCTTTTCGTTTGCCTGTTTTGTCTTCTCAACAAGACCGTCGGATCTGGTGGAGGACATGGAGCGGGTCGGATTTTCGCCCAAGCTCGGATACGTGGTGAATTCTGTCTTCCAGATGGTCCCGCAGATGACTGGGGCTGTTGGAACCATCACCGATGCCCAGAGAAGCAGAGGCTTGGAGACGGAGGGAAATCTTTTGACGAGGGCAAAGGCATTTTTGCCTCTGATTTCACCGGTTGTCATGAGTGCGCTTATCAACACGAGGGAGCGCGCCATTGCCCTGGAAGTGCGCGGATTTGACGCCGGGCTTCAGAAAACATTTTTGCGGGAGAAGACAAAGAAGGCAAGCAGTTTCTGGATCCGCCTGTTCTGCGCCGCACTGCTTGCGGGAGCTGTTGTCTGGAGGGGATTGACATGGAAATAAAGGTGACGAAATTAAAATATCGATATCCGCAATCGAAAACGCTGGCTTTAAATGACATCAGTTTTGAGATTCATCCCGGGGAGTTTATCGGGGTCATCGGAGAAAACGGTTCCGGAAAAAGTACGCTCTGTCAGGCGCTTGTCGGGCTTGTCCCTCATTTTTATCGGGGCGCCTATGGGGGGAAAGTCTTGATTACCAATTCGTCGAATCAAACGATTGAAGTGGCAAAAGTGCCGGTGTCGAAGACTTGTACATCGGTCGGACTTGTGTTTCAAAATCCGTTTAATCAGCTGACCGGAGCAAAGGAGACGGTGTTTGAGGAGGTGGCGTACGGGCTGCAGAATTTTGGGATTTCCAAGGAGGAGATTTTCCGCCGTGTGGAGGAGGCACTTCGCCTTCTGGACATCGAAGCCTACCGCGACCGCAATCCGTTTGATCTGTCCGGCGGCCAGATGCAGCGTGTGGCGATCGCAAGCATTCTCGCCATGCATCCGGATATCATTGTCCTGGACGAGCCGACTTCTCAGCTGGACCCGCAGGGGAGCGAGGAAGTGTTTGCGGCGGTGGACCGTCTGACAAAGACGGGAATCATCGTCATCATGGTAGAACATAAAATGGAGAAGATCGCCAAGTACAGTGACCGGGTCATGCTGCTTCATCAGGGAAGACTGATTGACTTTGATACGCCGGAGAAGATTTTCTCCAGAGATGATCTAGAGCAATACGGGGTGACGGAACCGGCGTTTACACAGCTCTGCAAAAAGCTTGGAAAGACGCTGCCGAACGGTCTGTATCCGGTCACGCTCGAGGCGGCCGGCGGGCTTTTGACGTATGGGGAAGGCGGCTTGGCGGAGAGCGAAGCGAAAGAGACTGCGCTCAAACCGCAGTATGCGGAAGTGCTAAAGGCGGAACATCTCACGTTTCACTACACCGAGGGCGTACCGATTCTAAAGGATGTCAATTTGACGCTGGACGGACGGACAACCGCCATCATAGGACAAAACGGCGCGGGAAAAACGACGCTTGTGAAGCTGTTTAAAGGTCTTTTAAAGCCGGTTGAGGGAAAGATTTTCTTCCAGGGGGAAGACATTTCAAAGCATACCGTCGCCTCGCTGGCGTCAAAGGTCGGGTTCGTCTTTCAGAATCCGAATGACCAGATTTTTAAGACGAGCGTGCTCGATGAGGTGATGTTTGGACCGCTCAACATCGGAATGCGTCAGCAGGAGGCAAAGGAGAAGGCGTTAGAGGCGCTGGAGCTTGTGAAATTGTCGGATTACGCGCAGGAAAATCCGTATGATATGGGGCTTTCGCAGAGAAAGCTTGTGGCCATTGCCAGCATTCTCGCGATGAATCCGCAGGTGCTGATTTTAGATGAGCCAACCATCGCCCAGGATTACAAGGGGAAAGAGATCATCCAATCGATCATCCGGAAACTCCGCGCGGAGGGAAAGACGGTCATTACAATCATTCATGACATGGATTTCGTGGAGGAGTGTTTTGAGAGAACAATCGTATTTGCCAAGGGAAGCGTTCTGGCGGACGGACCGACAAGAGAAGTATTTGCAGAGAAGGAAATTCTTCGCAAAGCATATTTGGAGCAGCCGCATATGACACAGCTTTGCCAGGCGCTCGGAAGCCGCCGGATTTATCTGACGCCGCAGGAAGCCGCCGAAGGGTTCGGGCAGTAAAAGAGGGGACAGGTCTTTTTCGAAGCAGAGATGTCTGGACGAATATGGCAAAAATGGTATAAAATATAGGGAAAAACGCAGCTGGATTGTGATGTTTTTACAAGAACGCTGCGTTTTTTTGTCTTTCATTGTGCAAGGCGTAGAAAATATTAAAAAAGTATTTCGTTTTCATGAAACATTTGTTATAATAGCACTGATACATCGAAAAGAATGAAGCAGGAAGGAAGTTAGAAAAGACACATGGAAGAGACAACAAGGAAAAACAGATTCTGTCATGTTACCAAAGTGAAACGACTGGCTCTGGCGCTTGTGCTGCTTAGCGCAGCGGTAGGGATTTGTACGGGAATCTGGCGTCTGGACGCCAGCGCAGCCAATATGACTTACGCAAAGTACAATGGAGTGGATTATGCGTCTGTGATTTTGCAGGACAGCAGCATGGACAGTCGGCGCTATGACGCATTGCTCAAGGCACAGCAGATGGTAACGGTACAGTGGACTTCCCCGGTCACCTTTGCCTCCTGGCTGAATTCCAACGGAACGTACTCCACGACACGGGCCACAGACGGAACGGCAAGCACCGGTTCCTTTCTGGCGGGAAAAACATATGTCGGCATTCCGTATTCGATGGCAAATCACAGTGCAGACGATCTCAAATGGATGAATAAAATTACTGGAAATGTGAGCGCAGCCTCGCTGAATACATATTATCACTACTCCAGCACAAAGCCGACGACAGCCTACGGTGCGGACTGCAGTTATTTTGTCTATCAGGCGCTGAAAGCGGCCAATACGTCATATCCGTTCACTTATAAGACGACATCCGGCATCCCATCCAGCGGATACTACACAAAGATTGCCGCCTGTTCCTCCTACTCCAGCTCCACGGTAGACCAGCTTTTTGCGCAAATTAAGCCGGGCGACATTGCCCTTAAAAGCGGTCATGTCATGCTCTACGTGGGAAGAAGCGGAAGCCAGTTCGCCTTTTTTGAGGCAGCTGCGCCGGTGACACGGTATGTGACATACAACCTGACACATATGATAAACAACGGATATACGTTCTACCGGTTCAACGGATTTGAGGACAATGCCTCCAGCGGAAACGACAATCCTTACGGATACGTTTCCGGGGCCTATCAGGTATATACTTCCACCGGGGAGACGCTAAACATTCGCGGAGGAGACGGTGTGAATTACCCGATTTTAGGGGAAATTCCGGATCTGACAAAAGTGATTGTGACCGAGATCAAGGGATATTGGGGAAAGACAACGTACCAGGGGACAACGGGCTGGATCTCCCTTCTCTATTGCCGATACATCGGCAGCGATTCCTGTGATTTTCGCTCCTGGATTGATTTCCCGCTGCAAAACAGCACGGTCAGCGGAAACGCCATCTACCTTCAGGGATGGGCGCTTGACAAACATGGTGTGAGCCGCGTCACGTATTCTATCAACGGCGGTGCGGAGACGGAGATGAATCTTTCCAGCCGTCCGGATGTGGCGGCAGCGTATCCGGCGTATCCCGCACAAAACAACAGCTGGGCGGCATCCATTCCGCTGAGTGCCTGCCGGGAGGGAAGCAATACGATTCTCATCAAAGCGTACTGCAGCACCGGAACGGTCTACGCCGCGGGAACGAGAACGGTGACGGTTCCGTCCACAGCCGATACGCAGGGACCGGTGATCACAGACATCAAGGTGACAAACCAGAGTGCTTCCGGATATACCGTTACCTGTACGGTGACAGACGAGAGCGGCGTGGCACAAGTTTATTTCCCGACATGGACCGCAGACAATGGACAGGATGACATCATCTGGGGCGTAGGCACCATCTCCGGAAATAAGGTGACATACCGGGTAAACCGCTCGGAGCACAACAACGAAACGCGCAATTACTGCACGCATATCTATGCATATGATTCGCACGGAAATGTCGGATTCCAGGCGCTTCCCGAGATGATTATGCTGACCGATGCCTCCTAATTCTGCGCGCCACCCAGATCTGTTCACAGATTTCATATTTGATCGAGTAGGAGGAAATTCCTCAATCAGAGGAATTTCCTCCTACTTGATTATTTTGGCAGAATCAGCCGTTTTTCCACGACCTCGGCCACCAGCTGCAGAGTATTCTGATAAATTAAGGTGATTCCCGGTGCTCGTCGATGTGGGAATCCTATTTACTGAATCATCTGTTTTATATCTACTGGAAGACGGTAATTGATTTTGGGATGATAATGAAGCGGACAGACACCATTTGACGTTTGTTTTCATAAATTAAAGATAACCCCGATGTCAAAGGTGGCAATTTGAAAACATTTCCGAAGCCATTGTCAGCGCAGGAGGAGAGATGGTACCTGGAGCAATATCAAAAGGGAAATCAGGAAGCAAAAGACATCCTCATTGAACGGAATATGCGCCTTGTGGCTCATATGGTAAAAAAATATGCGGCCAATGAGTGGGATACGGAAGATCTGATCTCAGTGGGAAGCATCGGGCTGATTAAAGCGATTCAGACATTTGACCCTCAAAAAGGAAGCCGCCTCGGGACGTACGCTGCAAAATGCATTGACAATGAAATTTTGATGCTGCTTCGCAGCCAGAAAAAACAGAGCCGGGAAGTGAGCATGTATGAACCGGTCGGAGTGGATAAAGAGGGAAATGAGATCTGTATGATTGACCTGATGGAGGCGGAGACGGAGGATGTGGACGCGCGGATCGCAAGACAGCAGGAATTCCAGAAGATGCGTAAGCTGCTGTCATCGTGTCTCTCGGAAAAAGAAAGGATCGTCCTCCGGATGCGGTATGGGATGCAGGACGGCCGTGAATATACGCAGCGGGAAGTCGCGAATCGGATCGGAATTTCCCGATCCTATGTCAGCCGCATCGAAAAGAGTGCCCTGCTGAAGCTGCGTTCAAAAATGAAAGAAGAATAGAAAATAGTTTGCTGCAGGAGATTGTCTGGAAGGGGAGATCAATTTCCTGCAGCCTGTTTGCGTTCCGGAGCGGAGTGTGGTATAATCATCGGTATTACAGGGAAGGGGTTATATTACAATGAAAGAATTCTACATTTCTTCCAGCCAGAAAACAGAAAAGCTGCACTGTGTCATCTGGGAACCGCAGTGCAGTCCGAGAGCGGTGCTTCAAATCTCCCACGGGATGGTGGAGCATATCGGGCGGTATGAGGAGTTTGCGCAGGAGCTGACAAGACACGGATATGTGGTCGTTGGACATGACCATCTCGGGCATGGGAAAACGGCAAAGACAGAAGCCGATCTCGGCTTTTTTGCGAGAAAAAACGGGCATCTCATTGTCATCAAAGACATTCACCTTGTACTTCGGGAAGTGCAAAAAAAATATCCGGATCTTCCGTACTTTCTTCTCGGCCACAGCATGGGGTCTTATTTTGTGAGGAAATATATGACCATTTATGGGGCGGAACTGGACGGTGTCATTTTGTCCGGAACCGGAAACCAGCCTGCCGCCGTGGCCAAGGCGGGATATCTGCTCTCCCGTTTCTTGGTGTTCTGGAAAGGAGACCATGACCGGAGCGGACTGATGCATGCATTGATGTTCGGCTCGTTTGCAAAATCGGTAAAGGATCGAAAGACGGACTCGGACTGGCTTACGAAGGACGAAAAAAAGGTGGCAGAGTATCGGGCGGATCCGTTTTGTCAATTTCGATTTACGGTCGGGGCGTACCGCGATTTCTTGAAGATAATTGTGGAATTGTGCGGCAGGAAAGCGGCCGGAAACAAACGGCTGGCAAAGATTCCCCACGGCCTGCCCGTCCTTTTGTGCTCCGGGGAGGAAGATCCGGTTGGAAACAAGGGGAAAGGCGTGATCGAACTCTACGAGACGTTCAATGAGATTGGAATGAGCGACGTGACAATGAAATTGTATGAGAATGACCGCCATGAGATTCTAAATGAGACGGACCGCGAGCGCGTATATGCGGACATTCTGGCGTGGATGGAGAGTAGGATAGCAGACGCACGCGAAATGCTGTAAAAGAAACTGGAAACAATCGTGATACGCCCGTCGGAGCCCGCTTGTACAAGCCCGTCGGTCGCCCTTCGGGCGTATCGCGAAACTGCAATCGGACCGGGAATGCTTTCCCGGCCCGACTGCGGTGGAGTCAACTGTTGTGGTTCGTCTTTAACAGGTAGTCAGAATAAATCTGACGGATGCGCTGGCGCCCCCGGATGGGGAGAATGATCCGCTCCCCATTGGTCAAAACAAGGTTGTCTGCGTTGATTGTCTGAATCAGGTTCATATTTACGATGTAGCTTCGGCTTACGCGAAGGAAACAATTTGTGTGGATTCGATCCTCCAGTTCCTTTAGACTTGTATTTGTCTCGATGGTGTCGTTTTTCAGATGAATGATGCACACGTGATTGAACGATTCGATGTAATAAATGTCTTTCAGATAGCAGGAAACGGGAATTCGTTTGGAAACAATGGTGAGTTTTTGGAAGTTGTCTTCCAGTCGGTACAGACTTTTCCGCATAATGCGCTGAAACTTTTCATAAGAATAAGGCTTAAGGATGTAACCATCTGCTTCCAGCTCATAGCTTTCCAGAGCGTGATGGGGGCTTGTTGTCACGAAGATGACAATGACGTCCTGATTGGCCTGACGAATGAGACGGCACATTTCCAGACCATTCGTATCTTCCAGGTAGATGTCCAGAAAGATGAGAGAATATTCAGTAGGATTTTGATGAAAAGCACACAAAAAATCCTTCCCTGTTTGAAACTCGTGAATGGTTAAGTCTGCGCATACAGACTGACCATATACATTCAGATATTGTGTCAGTAGTGTGCGATCTTGCTTTTGATTATCACAAATGGCAATTTTCATAAGTATCACATCCTTTTTTGGAATACCGGTGTGTTGTCCAGATGAATCAAAATCCGTTCCTGTGAAACAATGCCTCATCCCGCAGATCATAGGGAAACCTTCCTCCTGCCGCCGTGATTGTTCGGAATTCATGTGAGAAAGGGGGGTGCAAAATAGGGGAGGCAAGCAGAATGGGGCAAGGATTACAATATGCACAACATCAATTATAGTATAACATAAAACAGAGTAAATAGTATGGACAAATACGTATAAAACTCGACATTTACGATAGATTACAATTTCGTAAAATCACGAACAGAATGGAGGAAAATTCAGCAAGTTTTTTCTGCCGCAGAGAAATGCAGGAGTTGGCTTTTCGTTGACAGAATGGAGAACATTTAGTATAGTGGAGATGCAAACAGATGGAGAAAGAGGGACAAAAAAGAAGAAAGGACGGATAGGAAGATGGATTATCAGGAAACGTACCGCTTTTGGTGTGAGAATTCGTATTTTGATGAGGAGACCAGAGCGGAGCTTCGGGCACTTGCAGATCAAAAAGAGGAGATCCGGGAACGCTTCTATCGGGATCTGGAATTTGGAACCGGAGGACTGAGAGGGATTCTGGGGGCAGGAACGAACCGGATGAACCGTTATACGGTCAGGAAGGCGACACAGGGGCTTGCCAATTTTATTTTGAAGGAAAACGCAGCGGAAAAAGGCGTCGCCATTGCCTTTGACTCCCGCCATATGTCCGCCGAATTTGCGGACGAAGCGGCGCGCTGTCTTTGTGCCAATGGCATTCCAGTGTTCCGGTTTGAGAGCCTACGCCCGACACCGGAGCTGTCTTTTGCGCTCAGAACGTTAGGATGTACGGCGGGCATTGTCATCACCGCCAGCCACAACCCTTCTGAGTACAACGGATATAAAGTGTACTGGGAGGACGGCGCCCAGATTACGCATCCGAAGGACGAGCAGATCATCCGAGAGGTGAATGCCATTGACTCGTATGAGAAGGTGAAGACGATGTCAGGCGAACAGGCAGAGGCGGACGGATTGTACCATATCATCGGGAAGGAGATGGACGACAAATACATCGAAGCGCTGAAATCGCTTGTTCTCAATCCCGATGTCGTCAAAAGCCAGGCAAAGTCGCTTCGAATCGTCTACACCCCGCTTCACGGAACCGGAAATGTGCCGGTGCGCCGGATTTTGAGCGAGCTTGGATTTGCCAATGTGTTTGTTGTAAAAGATCAGGAGCTTCCGGACGGAGATTTTCCGACCGTTCCCTACCCAAACCCAGAGGATCCGGCTGCTTTTGCCCTGGCGCTGAAACTGGCCAAGGAGGTTGACGCGGACCTCATTTTGGCGACGGACCCGGATGCGGACCGGCTCGGCGTGTACGCAAAAGACAGCAAAACCGGGGAGTACGTCTCCTTTACCGGAAATATGTCGGGAATGCTTGTCTGTGCGTATCAGCTGGAGCAGAAAAAGAAGAAAGGGATATTGCCGGAAAACGGCGCGATTGTGACAACGATTGTGTCGGGAAATATGGCCCATGCGGTGGCAGAGGAATACGGCGTTGACTTGATTGAAACGCTGACGGGATTCAAATACATCGGGGAGCAGATCAAGTGGTTTGAGCAGACGAACAGCCATACGTATCTGTTCGGATTTGAGGAGAGCTATGGATGTCTCGTCGGAACCCACGCCCGGGACAAGGATGCAGTCGTTGCGGTGATGGCACTGTGTGAGGCTGCCGCCTACTATAAGAGCGAGGGACGTACCCTTTGGGATCAGATGCTTCGCCTGTTTGAGCACTACGGGTATTACCAGGAATCGCTCTACACTGTCACGCTGAAAGGAATCGAAGGGGCAGAGAAGATCAAAGCGATGATGGAGTCGCTGCGCAGCCATCCGCCAAAGACGATCGGAAACCGTCCGGTGAAGGCATTCCGGGACTACAAGGCGGGAACCATTCTCCATCACGAGGATGACACAGTGACGCCGACGGGCCTGCCAAAGTCGGATGTGCTCTACTTTGAGATGGCGGAGGATGCCTGGTGCTGTGTCCGTCCGTCCGGGACAGAGCCGAAGATTAAGCTGTACATTGGCGAGAAGGGCCGCTCCCTCGCGGAGGCGAAAGAAAAAGCCGGGGCGCTTCAACAGGATATGATTGCGCTTCTTCGCTGATGCCCTGTCCGCAGAAGAACCGACAGAGCAGATTTTTAGAAAACGAAAGTCTGCCATAAAAAAAGGAAAAGGAAGGAAATTATGGAACAACAGCATACCAAAAATGAGGAAACAAAAAAAATTGTAGTCGGAGCGGCGATTCTCGTCCTCCTGGCAATGGCACTTGTTGTCTGCTATTTGGCATTTCGTCCGAAGACGCAGCAGGGGGAAAAGACGTTTACGGTAGAAGTCATTGACAACGAAGGTGTCTCGAAGACATACACAGGTCAGACCGATGCGGAGTATCTGCGCCAGGCACTGGAGGAACTGGAAGGATTTACGATGGAGGGGTCGGAATCGGAGTACGGTTTGTTCGTGGATACCGTAAATGGCGTGACGGCAGATTACAGTGCCGACGGAAGCTATTGGGCGTTTTATGTCAATGGAGTGATGTGCGACTATGGTGTTGACAGCCAGCCGGTCGCAGATCAGGACGCGTTTACAATTCGATATGAAAGCGCATCCAACTAACTCCCTCCAGAAAAACGGCATCTCAGCGATGAAGATTGCACGGGTCGGACTGATGATCGCGTCGCTGGAGGCTGCCAAACAGGCGCTCGGATCGGTGCCCGGGGCAGAGCTTGTGACGCTGCTGCTCATCCTCTACACGCTCTCCTGGGGATGGAGCGTTCTGTATGCGGCCATTGCCTTCGTGCTTGTGGAATGTATGATCTGGGGATTGGGAATCTGGGTGATCATGTACCTGTACATCTGGCCGCTTCTTGTCGTTCTGACAATGGCATTCCGGAGACAGAAATCGGTATTTTTTTGGACCATCTTCTCCGGAATGTACGGACTGTTTTTTGGTGCGCTTTGCAGCATCCCCTATTTTTTCATCGGGGGATGGCAGACGGCCTTTGCCTGGTGGATTGCGGGAATTCCGCACGATCTGGCGCACTGTGTCGGAAACATCATCCTGATGGCATTGCTCTATGTCCCGCTGACCCGCGCGTTTGCCCGCCTCAGGCATTCCGTCTAGACAGCGGCGGTTTCCGAAAAAAATGAAGAAATACAGCAAATTGTCCCGCAAAAGTGCTTGTAATCCGTCTCAAAAAGAGTATAATGAGGAGTGAATAAGAAGGGGTGCTTGTGGAAACAGGCTGAGAGTAAGCTGTATGCTTTAACCCTATAACCTGATTTGGGTAATGCCAACGTAGGGAACTTTTCATACGGAGAGAAAGCAAAACGAGTCTGCGTATATGGCCTATTCTGGCATATGCGCAGACTTGCTGCGTTCTAGAGGCAGGCAAGGTCTCTTTTTGTTCGAAACTGTCACAGAGAAATGGTGCAGATTTGCCTTTCGCGCTGCTTTGGGGAATCTGCCGTCAGGAAAGCAGCGCGGAAAAGAGGGAAAAATGTTTCGAGACTGTATGGAGCGGGTCAGACAGACAGCCCCGCTTGTACACAACATCACCAATTACGTAACGGTAAATGATGTCGCCAACATGATTCTTGCCTGCGGCGCAAGTCCGATTATGTCCGACGACGCAGACGATGTGGAGGAGATTACATCGATCTGCGGCGGACTGAACATCAACATCGGCACACTCAACCGGCACACGATTCCATCGATGTTTTGGGCAGGGAAAAAAGCCAACGAGCTGGGACATCCGGTTTTGCTCGATCCGGTTGGCGCCGGGGCGAGCAGACTCCGGACCAAGACTGCGAAAAATCTTATGAAAAAACTCCGGATTGATGTCATCCGGGGCAACATCTCAGAGATCAAGACACTTGCTGCGGGAAGCGGAACGACCAGGGGCGTGGATGCCGATCTTGCGGACAGCGTCACAGAGGAGAACTTGGAGCAGATGATTGCGCTCGGAAAAGCGTTTGCGGCGGAGACCGGGAGCATTCTTGCGATTACCGGCGCCATTGATCTTGTCTGTGATGAAAAAGACTGCTATGTCATTCGCAACGGGCGTCCGGAAATGGGAAGAATCACAGGAACGGGCTGTCAGCTCTCCGGCATGATGACCGCATTTCTCGTCGCAAATCCGGGCCGGGCGCTGGAGGCTGCGGCTGCGGCTGTCTGCGCAATGGGACTTGCCGGTGAAATCGGCTGGAGCCGGATGCAGCCGGGGGACGGCAATGCGACGTACCGAAACCGGATCATCGACGCCATTTTCCATATGGACGGCGCTGTTTTGGAGGAGGGAGCAAAGTATGAACTGCGATAGGAAGTCCTTTCTGTTGTATGCGGTGACGGACCGGGCATGGCTTGGCGGAGAAACACTTGCAAGCCAGGTGAAGCAGGCGCTAGAGGGCGGCGCCACATTCGTGCAACTTCGGGAGAAGACGTTGGATGAGGCATCCTTTTTGAGGGAAGCTGTCGAAATCGGGGCGCTGTGCAGGGAATATCACGTTCCGTTCGTCATCAATGACAACGTTGATATTGCCATCGCCTCGGGGGCGGACGGCGTCCATGTAGGCCAGCAGGACATGGAAGTATCCCGCGTGCGGGAGAAACTCGGTCCGGGGCGGATCATTGGCGTTTCGGCCCAGACGAAACAGCAGGCCATTCTGGCGCAGGAACAGGGGGCAGACTACCTTGGCGTGGGGGCGGTATTTCCAACCGGGTCGAAGGCGGACGCGCAGGATGTCTCCCTCGACACGCTCCGGGAGATCTGTCAGGCGGTACAGATTCCGGTTGTGGCCATCGGAGGGATTACGAAAGAGCGGATCTGCCTGCTCTCGGGGAGCGGCATCAGCGGAATTGCGGTGATCAGTGCCATTTTTGCCAGCCCGGATATCCGGCAGGCGGCAAGAGAACTGCGTGAAAGCGTGCAGGCGGTCGCGGAGGCATGATTACAGGACTGATTTTTGATGTGGACGGAACGATTTTGGACTCCATGCCCATATGGGACCGCGCGGGGGAGCGATATCTGGCGCAATTCGGAATCGAGGCGGAACCCGGTCTGAACCGCATCCTCTTTCCCATGAGCATGGAGGAGGGCGCCTCGTATCTGCAGCGGACATACAAACTCCAACGGTCCGTGCAGGAAATTGTGGAGGGCATCAATCAGATGATCCGCGATTTTTACGCCTGGGAAGTTCAGCCCAAAGAAGGGGCGCTGGAGCTGATGCGCGAGTTGAAAAAGCAGCACATCAAAATGGCGGCGGCGACGGCCACAGACCGCTGTGTGGCAGAGCCAGCGCTGAGACGAATTGGAATGTTGAGAGAGCTGGAAACAGTTGTAACCTGTTCCGAGATCGGGGCAAGCAAAAACGCCCCGGATATTTATGAAGCTGCCAGAACATATTTGGGGACAGAGCGGGAGTCCACCTGGGTGATGGAGGATTCCCTGAATGCCCTGAAAACGGCCCGGAAGGCTGGATTTAGAACAATCGGCGTCTATGACGCCGCAAGCCGGAAGGAGCAGGAACAAATTCGGATGGAAGCGGACATTTACTGCAAAGACCTTTGTGACAGAAGGACACTGATTCAAAAACTGCAGTCGTTCTGACCGGCTGCAAAGCGGCAAACCGGGGGCACCACTCTTTGTCGCGATACAAAAGGAATGCGTACCAGAATGGAGAGGATCATGAGTATCATGAAAACAGCATTGACAATCGCTGGGAGCGATTCCAGCGGAGGCGCCGGCATCCAGGCAGATATCAAGACAATGACCGCAAATGGCGTGTATGCCATGAGCGCCATTACCGCGTTGACTGCCCAGAATACGACCGGCGTGACAGACATCATGGAGGTAACTCCACACTTTTTAGGAGCACAGCTCGACGCCATTTTTACCGATATTGCGCCGGATGCCATTAAAATCGGGATGGTCTCCTCGACTTCCCTGATTGAGACCATTGCGGAAAAATTAAAGCAGTATCATGCCGAAAACATCGTTGTGGATCCTGTTATGGTGGCGACAAGCGGGGCAAGACTCATCCGGGAGGATGCCATCGAGGCGCTGAAGAAGCACCTGTTTCCAATTGCCTCCGTCCTGACACCCAACATCCTGGAGGCGGAAATTTTGTCCGGGATGGAGGTTCGAAGCGAAAAGGAGATGGAAGCAGCGGCAGAAGTGATCGGCAGCAAATATGGATGCGCTGTGCTCTGCAAGGGCGGACATCAGCGCAACGACGCCAACGACCTGCTCTATCAGAACGGGAGCGTTCGCTGGTTCTACGGGAGACGGATTGACAATCCGAACACACACGGAACCGGATGCACGCTGTCCAGCGCCATAGCCGCCAACCTGGCAAAAGGCCGTGACCTGGAGTCTTCGGTGCAGCAGGCAAAACAGTACCTGTCCGGTGCACTGGAAGCGATGCTTGACCTTGGAAAGGGCAGCGGACCGATGAACCATGCCTTTGCCATCTCAGGAGAATACGAGGAGGGGCGCGATGGAAGAGAAAAGAACTTCTTTGTATGACAATGGATTGATCTGGTTTGGGGCGGGCGTGTCACTTGCGGAAATTCTCACCGGAACCTATTTTGCTTCTCTCGGATTTGCAAAAGGAATGCTTGCCATTTTGCTTGGACATCTCATCGGAGGCGCAATGTTTTTCTGCGCAGGGCTGATCGGCGGACAAACCCGGCGCAGCTCGATGGAAACGGTAAAAATGAGCTTTGGTCAGAAGGGAAGCATTCTGTTTTCCACACTGAACATCTTGCAGCTTGTCGGATGGACTGCCATCATGATTTATGACGGCGCGCTGGCTGCCAATGAGATTGCCCGCACTGGCGCATGGCTCTGGTGTCTGATCATCGGCGGCCTGATTGTCGCATGGATTGTCGTTGGAATTACCAATCTTGGAAAGATAAATACGGCTGCGATGGCGGCGCTCTTTCTTCTCACCATTCTTTTCAGCAGAATTGTCTTCTCCGGAGAAAACACGCAGAGCGTTTCGACGGAAGGAATTTCGTTTGGGGCTGCGGTAGAGCTTGCCGTGGCGATGCCGCTGTCCTGGCTCCCGCTTGTGAGCGATTACACGAGGGAAGCCAAAAAACCGTTTCAGGCAACGATCGTCAGCACAGTGACATACGGGGTTGTCAGCTGCTGGATGTATGCGATCGGGATGGGGGCGGCCATCTATGCGGGGGAGACAGACATTGCGGGAATTATGGTAAAAACAGGGTTCGGCGTCGCCGGACTTCTGATCATCGTTTTTTCCACCGTCACGACAACGTTTCTGGATGCCTACTCTGCCGGAATCTCAAGCGAGTCTGTCTGGAAGAAATTGAACGGAAAATGGGTCGGCGTGGCAGTCGCTGTCATCGGCACCGTTGGGGCCATCGTCTACCCGATGGATGACATCACAGACTTTTTGTACCTGATCGGCTCGGTCTTTGTGCCGATGATTGCCATTCAGATCGCCGATTATTTTCTACTTAAAAGAGATTCCACACAAAAGACAGCAGATGCGGTCAATCTTGTCATCTGGTTTGCCGGATTTTTGCTGTACCGGGAATGGATGAAGCTGGAGATTGTCGTCGGAAGCGCTCTTTTGGATATGGTGATTACCATTGGAATCTGCCTTGCTGTGCGCGGGATTTTGTCTGTAATCCGGGGGAGAAAACGTGTCTGAGGCGCTGGACGGCCGTGGGCCGCTGCAGCGTCCGGCCGCGTAACAAGTGCGGGCCATCCAACATAAAGTAGTAAGAGAAGCGGACTTTGTTGGAGGAACATGGATGGCTCGAATTGTAATAGATGCCGGACACGGCGGAAGCGATCCCGGAGCCGTTTATCAGGGACGCCAGGAAAAAGAGGATGTTCTCCGGCTGGCGATGGCGGTCGGAGACATTCTCAGCCAAAATGGAATTGATGTCGTATATACCCGAACGGAGGATGTGTATCAGACCCCGTATCAGAAGGCGGTTGCCGGAAACAATGCCGATGCGGATCTGTTTGTCTCACTGCACCGGAATGCCAGTGTCACACCCGGGGCACAGGGAGGAATTGAAACGCTTGTCTATGCGGACCGGGGGCTTCCGGCGGAATTGGCGCGCAGCATCAATGCGCAGCTGGAACAGCTCGGATTTCAAAACCGCGGGGTGAAAGAGCGCCCCGGGCTCGTTGTTTTGCGCCGCACCAAAATGCCGGCGGTTCTCGTGGAGGCGGGATTTCTCGACAATGAGGAGGACAACGAGCGTTTTGACCGCCAATTTGAAAACATTGCTCAGGCAATTGCGGAAGGCATTCTTCAGACGCTGGACCGCGAAGAGGAGAATCCCCCTTCCGACCCGCCGCTGTACCGGGTGCAGACGGGCGCATATCGCTCCCGAAAGCTTGCCGAACAGCTGCTCATCCGTCTTCAGCGGGAGGGGTATCCCGCATTTCTCGTCTACGAGGATGGTTTGTACAAAGTGCAGGTGGGGGCGTTTGCCATACTGGACAACGCCATTCGCATGGAACAGCGGCTGAGAAGAGCCGGATACAATACGTGGATTACAACGTAGCAAGTCAGGGCTTTGGCCGAATTTACGCAGCCATTGTCAGCAGGAAAAGAAGTTGACGAACGATAAAAAAAAGCGTATGATGACAGTAGGATGAGAGGGGAAAATATCGTTTGACCCTGTCATCATAAAATCAGAGCAGGGGGCGGATCGTATTTTTCAAAGAGAGGAAGCGGTCCGCCTTTTCCAATTACGTGCTGCAGCGCAGGAGCGAACGGCACACCACAAGAAAGGGGAATTGAGATGAAGAGGAAGTTGTTGCAAAAGAACATTCGTCTGGCAGGAGCGATGCTTGGAATCGGACTTGCCCTTGCCGGATGCCGCCAGGATGTGCTGCCGGTGGATGAAACGCCTTCCCAGTCTCCTTCTCAGACGGAGGAGACGTCACAGACACAGACCGGAGAAGATGAGACAGAGGCATTTTTGCTGACGGTGCCCGGAGATTTGTCCGTGCTGGACGAGTCATCGGACATCAGCGAGCTTTTGTACGGCATCTTTCTGGAGGACATCAATTATGCCGTGGACGGAGGACTCTACGGCGAGATGATTCAGAACCGCTCGTTTGAGTATGGGGAATTGGCCGTGGGGGGAGCAAAGCACAAATGGACCAATGTGGGGATGTGTACCTGGGATGTCCTTTCGGAAGACGGGTTGAATGAGAACAATCCATCCTATCTGCAGCTGAACAACAGCAGCGAGGAACCGGCGGGTGTTGCAAATCTGGGATTTTTCGGGAAGATGTCGATTGCGGAGGGAGAAGTCTACCACTTCAGCGTTTTCTTAAGAAGTGTGGACGGGTATGAAGGACCGGTTATGGTTCGCCTTGCAGACAATTCCGGGACAGTTTACGCGCAGGGGGAGATTCCGGAGATCACCGACTCCTGGTGGAAGTATGAGCTGGAGCTTGTCCCGTCCGCATCCGCATCCTCGGGCGTCCGCTGTGAGGTGATCATCGGAAATGGAAGTGTTGAGATGGACATGGTGTCGCTTTTTCCGCAAGATACCTATATGGGAAGAGAAAATGGCATTCGCCGGGACCTGGGAGAAGCGATGGAGGCGCTTTCTCCGAAATTCGTCCGCTTTCCGGGGGGATGTGTCGTGGAAGGAAAGTCCTTTGAGAGCGCGTACAGCTGGAAAGACTCCATCGGAAACGGATTGCAATTTGAAATCAACGGGGAGATGACGACGGGGGATGTGGCAGCAAGACCGCAGGGGATTGACATCTGGGCTGATCTAAACAATGCCAGCGCAAATCCCTACTACATGACATACGGAATTGGATTTTATGAATATTTCCTTCTGTGTGAAGATCTGGAAGCGGAGCCGGTTCCCGTCTTGAACTGCGGAATGTCCTGCCAGATTCAGGGCGCGTCGGGAGGCGTCGCAGCGGATGCGGCAGCCATTGGAAGCGATGAATTTGCACAATATGTTCAGGATATGCTGGATCTGATCGAGTTCTGCCGGGGAGATGCGTCTACCCGCTGGGGAGCAGTCCGCATTTCGATGGGCCATGAAGCGCCGTTCCACCTCACCTACATCGGTGTTGGAAACGAGCAGTGGGGAGAAGCCTATTTTTCCCGCTATGAGCAGTTTGCAAAGGCACTGCGCGAGGCAGAGGAGACGGATCCAGATCTCTACAGCGGAATTGAACTGATTGTGGCCAACGGTCCGAATGCAGGGGACCGAAATGCCTGGAACGTAATCGCCGAGGAAGGCGCAGAGTATGCCGGACTTGTCGATGAGCATTATTACATGGATCCGGATTGGTTCCTCGCCAACACGGATCGATATGACCACTACGACCGGGAGAGCACGCCGGTATTTCTCGGAGAGTATGCGGCAAAATCCAACACGATGGCGGCCGCTCTGGCGGAGGCCGCGTATATGACAGGGCTCGAGCGAAACGGAGACATCGTCAAACTTGCGGCGTATGCCCCGCTCTTTGGCAACACAGTGGCCAACCAGTGGACTCCGGATCTGATTTGGTATTCCAACCGCGGCTGGTATCCAAGTGTAAATTACTACGTACAGAAGCTGTTTTCCAACAATCAGGGAACGCATTTTTTGGATGCCGTGCTGGAAGGGGCACAAAAGGAATTCGCCTTCTCCGGAAAAGTCGGAATCGGAACGTGGATGACATCTGCAGTGTTTGACGATCTGAGCGTCGTTCGAAACGACACCGGGGAGGTTCTGCTGGAAGATCATTTTGACGACGGGACGATGGACGAATATACATGTGTGGGCGGCGTCTGGAGCGAGCAGGATGGACAGCTCGTGCAGAAAAATACAGGAGCGCCCTCCCATTCCGTCAACGGGGATGTTGTCTACATCGGCGATGAGGAATGGACGGACTATACGCTCACCGTAAAGGCGACCAAAACCGGAGGAAGCGAGGGATTTCTCATCCCCATCTGTGTGGGAGATTCCAACAACTGGTATCACTGGAACATCGGCGGATGGGGCAACACCGTCTCCTGTCTGGAACAGACGACAGCAGGAAATAAGAGCGGTCAGATCGCAGAGACGGTAACGCCGATCTCGATTGCGCTCAATCAGACGTATGAGCTGAAAGTGACGGTGACAAACAACCAGATTCTCTGCTACATCGACGGAGAGAAGGTGGTGGAGTATACGGCAAAGAGCAGCAAATATTTGTATGAGTCTGTCAGCGCCGACGATGGAGGCGACATCATTATAAAGCTTGTCAACCCGGAAGGAAACGCCCATTCCCTGACCGTCTCTCTGCAGCAGATGGAGAACGAGCGGCACGAGGCCGAAGTGACGGTTTTAAAGGCGGACAGGGCGTTTGCTCAGAACACAGAGACGATGCCGGATACTGTGGCCCCGCAGGAGTCTTCGATGGAAGTGGAGAACACATTCCTCTACGAAGTCCCGGCGTATTCGGTTACGGTTATCCGCATTCATCCGTGAAAAACCGGTTCCTCTGTTTTTATTTTAGGGATTCGTAGAACGTGACGATCCGATCGACGCGGCTTGTCATATTGGAAAGGAGCGCATCTGCGATGGTGAGCGCTGCCATCGATTCGACGACGACGACGGCGCGGGGAACAATGACCGGGTCGTGCCGTCCGTGGATGCAGAGAGAGATCGGCTCTTGATCGCGGGTCACAGTCTCCTGCAAAGAGGCGATGGAGGGAGTCGGCTTGAAGGCGGCCCGAAAGACGAGGTCGCTTCCGTCGCTGATTCCCCCGAGTGTCCCTCCGGCATGGTTTGTCTTTTTGCAGATGCGGCCATTCTGCACCGAAAAGGAATCGTTGTTTTGCGAGCCGGACGATGCGGCGGCGGCAAACCCGTCGCCCATCTCAAATCCTTTCACTGCGCCGATCGACAGCATTGCTTTTGCCAGGTTCGCGTCCAGTTTTTCAAAAACCGGGTCTCCGATTCCGGCGGGAAGTCCTGTGACAACACATTCAATGACACCCCCGGCGGAATCTTTCCCGGCCATTCTCTCGCTCAGCAGCTGGCTGGCCATTCGAGCCGCCTCGGCGTCCGGCATCCGGAGCGGATTTCTCTCAATCTCTTCCAGGTCAATCTTCTTTGCCGAAATTCCCCCGATTTCTTTGACATACGCAGTGATCTGAATTCCAAGCATCGAGAGCAGTTTCTGCGCGATCGCTCCGGCGGCGACTCGCCCGATCGTCTCGCGTCCGGAAGAGCGCCCGCCTCCCCGGTAATCGCGAAATCCATACTTGGCGTCAAAAGAGTAATCGGCGTGTCCGGGACGGTAGCATTCGGCAATCTGCGAATAATCTTTGGAGCGCTGATCTTCATTTCTCACTTCCAGTGCAATGGGCGTTCCTGTTGTCTTCCCCTCAAATACGCCCGACAAAATGCAGACGAGATCTCCCTCGGATCGCTGGGTCGTGTAGCGGTTCTGTCCCGGCTTTCTGCGGTCAAGCGCGCGCTGAATGTCTTCCCTGTCCAGAGGAATTCCGGCAGGGCATCCGTCGACGACGACACCGATTCCCGCTCCGTGAGATTCCCCCCATGTCATAATTTTAAAAATGGTTCCATACGTGGATCCTGCCATATCATAATCCTCCTATTCTCTGACCAGTCAGAAACTGACAGTTTTTTATCATAATCCTACGCTTTTTCTCATATATTGAAGATGAAAGGGCTCCGTCTAGTATACCTGATTTTGAAAGAAAAAACAATCCGGCGCGATCAAATCGCAAAAGAAAAAGGAGCGAGGAAGGATTTGTTGTAAAAACAGGTTGCGAAAAAGGGGGGAGATGTGTTAAATTATAGATATCTGAGACGGGATGTCTCAGAGCTGCTGATCAGCGAGCGGCTTTGCCGTGAGCGGAGCGAAGGATCACAGATCGGACAGAGGGAAGGAAAAGGAATCGTTCCCGATGATCCGCTTTTGTCGTGCGCAGAATACACCAGAAGTACACCAGAATGCGGGTTCTGTGTGTGGAATGGAGAAGAGATGACGTTATTTTGGAGAAGATACATAAATTTCTGCCGGACTTCGATTTTTTTGGGAGGATGTGCCGGAATTGCGGCGGTCATCGCAAAGATCAGAATCCCGATTTTGATCGGCAGCCTGATCGATTTTGGTATCGTGGATAAGGATTCCGGACGACTGCTTGTCACCATTGTGTCAATTGTTCTGTACGGACTCGCGGGCAGTTTCCTCTGGCTTTTGTGCAAACTGCTTTTTCAAAATGCGGGATACCGGGTCGGAAAACAGATTCGCTGGGATCTGTACCAGGCGATGCAGGACAACTCCGTTGTCAGAGTAGAGCAGATGGGAAGCGAAGCACTCGGGGAGCGGATGGCGGAAGATACGGATCTCATAGAAGGATTTCTTCAAAACAATGTCCCCCAGATCGGGTATTTGATTGTCTCCATGGCGGGAAGCGCTGCGGCTGTTTTTCGGATTCACACAGGGATGGGAACCCTTTTTTTGCTTCTCATCTTCCTGTTTGTGCTCTGCATCGCAGGGATGCTCTGTTCAGAAAGTGAGAGAAGACAGATGATATGGAGAAATGTGTGCGGAATGCTTGCTGCGCTGAGCTTTCCGTGCTGCTTTTGCTTTGCCCTTGTGTGGGGCGGCCGGGGAGAGATGACGATAGGACAGATCGGAGCCTTTTTTTTCTATCTGTATCCGTTTCGAAAGACCGCTCCGTTTGTCTTTCTCCTGCGCAGGCAGCACGATGCCGCCCAGGCCGCATTTGTGCGCGTCATGGAGGCCATGAATCTCTCCGATATGATTCAGGAGGGAAAGATCCCCTTTTCTACACACAGCGAGATCAACACGCCGCAGATTCTGTTTGACGACGTCAGCCTTCAACGGGAGGGGGAGGATGCACTGCTGCGCCATTTTTCGCTGGAAATCACCTCGGGGGAATGTGTCGGAATTGTGGCGCAAAAGGAGGAGGCAGCGGCAATCTCCAATCTCCTTGTGCGCTTTGAAGATCCGACGGACGGACAGGTGAAAATGGACGGGCTTTCGGTCCGGGAATATACGTTTGCAGATTTGAGGAGCCAGATCGGAATGGTCCGGAAACAGGATCGAATGCGCTGCGGTACCATTCGCGACAATTTGCTGGCGGGAAATGCGGACGCCTCCGAGGAGGACCTTCAAAAAGTGATCTGTGCGGTCGGCCTGGAGGAGTGGATCGGCCAGCTGCCGTCCGGGCTTTCGACGCCGGTGTGGAAAAAGGAAGAAAATCTTGCGCAGCAGCATCTTCTCTGCATCGCCCGGATGCTTGTGAAGGAGCCGGCCATTCTTGTGCTGCAGGAAGTCTGGGATGAGATTTCTTTCGAATGGCGCAGAGATATAATACAGGGCATCCGCAAAGCGTATCCGTATCTCACCATACTGCTCATCGATTCCTGGGAGGAAAATGTGGAGGGCGCGGATCGGATCATTCGGAAAGAAGAGGAGGATGGCAGATGGCCAAGGGAAACGATGCATCAGACATGAGAAAAAAAGCGCGAAATCCCAGGAAATATCTCTGGTATGTTCTCCTTTTTTACAGCATTTTCGCACAGTTTTTGCTGGTATTCTGTATGGGAAAGCTCGGCGATCTGTTTGTAAGCGGGGAAGACATTTCAAGAGAGGAAAAGATCGTGAAAGCTGCCGTGATGACGGTTACGATGTTTTCCGTCGTCCTGTGCGGGATCCTCCGCAGGAAACTGGAACACGGCTCGAAAGAGCAGTCCTTGCCCGGCAGATGGGAAGAAAACGGGTGCATCTGTCT
>CASGAH010000025.1 GCA_949299375.1 uncultured Eubacteriales bacterium
CTGCATCATTCCAAAGGCAATCAGCGTGCTGGCGACAGAGCTTCCCCCGTAGCTGACAAGCGGGAAGGTTACGCCGGTAGAAGGTATAAACTTGATTACCCCTCCGACGCCGAGACAAATCTGTACGCCGTACATAACCGCAAGCCCGGTTCCGATGAGGCGGTAGTAGATGACGTGGAATTCCATCGCAATTTGAAGAAAGCGAATGAAACAAACCAGTGCCAAAACGATCAGGCAGATCGCCACAATGCCGCCCATCTCCTCGGCAATGGCAGAGAAAATGTAATCCTTGGATACAACAGGAATCCGGTCGGCCATTCCCCGGTACAGACCGGTGCCAAACCATCTTCCGCTTCCAATGGCAAAGAGCGACTGTGCAATCTGATATCCGCCCCCGTCAATGATCGACCACGGGTCTTTCCAGGCGCTCACCCGCACCCGCACATGGGCAAACAGATAGTAGGCGACGGCGGCAGCCGCACTTCCCGCCAAGAGTCCCAAAACGGCATACCCGCTCTTTTTGGTCGCAAGATACAAAATAGCCAGATACGTCAAAAAGAAAATCAATGCCGCCCCCAAATCGGTCGAGTAGACAAGAACTGCCACATGAACTGCGGCGATGCATGTCGTAAAGAAAACCCGTTTAAAGTCTTTCCGCTTGCGCAGCAATACCGCAATGAGCAGCACAAACGTTACCTTCACAAACTCGGACGGCTGAAAGGTGATGCTTTTGAATCCGAGCGACAGTTTTGCGCCAAATTCAGTGACGCCGATAAAGGGAACGGCGATAAGCAGCAAAAGGCCGAGAACGCCGCACGTCCCCGCCACCGGCTTTGCCGCCTTCATTTTGCGGGCAAACACGGGCATAGGAAGTGTCACGATCGCAGAGCCGACAAGAAGGACAAACTGTTTTTCCGCCCGCGTCAGGCTCAGGCGGCTCAGCATCAGCATCCCAACCATACAAAAGAAAATGGTGCTGCTCAAAATCAGCAGATGACATTTCCGGTAGAGCAGCTGGTACAGCATCAGGTATACAAAAAAGAATACGACCTGCGCCAGGTAAAAAATGACACTCTCCGTGGACTGCTCATTTAGAAGGATGAGCAGCGATCCTACCCCATGAAATAAAAATGCAAATACAACCTGATTGGTAAAACACCATTTGATGTCATTGTACTCTTTCTTTTTTAATCCAGAAAGTGCGCTGATGGTAAAGCACACCACCAGCAGGATCATAATGTATTTGCATATGATTGTAATCAGATTCACCATTCCTCTCATCTCCTCTTCCTGCGCACGCTGCGCTTACACGTACCCTACATTGTTTTCCTGCGATAGTGGCCTCTCGTAAACGCCCCAAGCTGCTCCGAACGCGGCTTTGCGGACGGAGTTTGAAACGCTTCTGTGAGCACAGCCAGCCGTTTTGCGGTCTCATCTTTCGTCTCTGTCGTAAAGACAAACCGCGCGGCGCCTGGCTCCTGCCCAAGCAGCTGCCCTGCCTCCTCCAGAAGTGCAAGCGGCTTGCTGTTGTAGATTGTGTTGTAGCAGAAAGAACAATTGTTTTTCACCGGCATCCGGTTGCCGAGCCGGTCTTTCAGCACAAGCCAGTCCGGCGTCTGATCGCATCCGGCAAAAGACTGTTTCAGACACTGCGCACAGATCATCATAGGAAGCCTTCCATAGACAATGACTTCCTCCCCTTTGATTCCCCGCTCCTGCCATTCCCGTCCGGTCAGCTCAATGGGAACCGTCGTCCGCGCACATCCCGCCTCGCGCAGGAAGGCGATCGCCTCCCGATTCCAGCAATACAAATTGTGATCCGCCGCAATCGGACCTTCCAGCCGATGCTCTCTCAAAAAAAACAATTCCTCCAGCGAGCGAATCAAATATCCGTCAAAGCGGGCGCTGCGGATGGCATCCAGATGTCTCTCCAGAAAACGCACGCCGCGCTCCCGGAAAATATACGGGAGCACAAGAAAGCACTGTTTTTGTGCCTCACCGGCACGGCCTCTCCAGTGTGCATACTCCTGCGGCGAGACTGCCGTGCAGTCCAGATAAATGCCGGACACATCCCGCGCACCGAGTGCCGCTTCCATCTGATCTCTCGTCTCCACCTGGGCATACAAAAGCGGACGGTACAGCAGATTGTTTGGCCCGGATGGTTCTTCCCTCTCCGGCAAAACCGCTTTCTCCGGCAGAGCGATTCTTCGAGACGATTGGCAGATGGCCTCTTTCAGCTCAGAAAGCGCCGCCCTTCGCATCTCATTGAGCTGCACAATGGGAACATAAAGCCCGTCCTCAAGCTGTACGTGCAAATGCTCAATCGCAAAAGGTGTCCCGCCTGTTTTTTTCAGCTGTCTTGCCAGCGCTTCTTCTGTGAGCGGTCTTGTCGAGGCCGCCGCCGGAACCGGTCCGCAGACGGTTCTTTTGAAAGCGCCGGATTGCACCGTCATTTGCATCGGCGTTTCAGACTGCACCGAGACGGCAGCCCAAATCGGAACCTGGCTGTCAGACTGGAGATAGCGCCGATTTATCTCCTGCACAAGCACCTCCTGCCCGCCGCGAAAATCCGGTTTCGTAAAGGTAATCATATCCTTACCATTCTGCGCCTTAAAATATCCCGACGTAAATCCTTTCCGATTGAAGAGATCCCAGAGTATCTTCTGGTCTTCGGGATCTACCTTGTAGCCTTCGCGCCCTTTTTCTTCGTAGAGATCGAGGTATTTTCGGTAGATGGCGACGACGCCCGCCGTGTATTCCGGTTTTTTCATCCGCCCTTCAATCTTGAGCGAGTCCACCCCGCCCTCTATCAAGTCCGGGAGCATCCAAAGTGCATTCAAATCTTTCAGGCTGAGCAGGTATCCGTTCTCCGGACGGTTTAAGCTTTTTGCGTCTGCCGCTTTGTCGATCTCGGACTGGGAGATTCCGCGTCCTGCCGGACTTTTGCCCCGGTACAGCTGATACTCCATGCGGCACGGCTGGGCGCATCTTCCCCGGTTCGCGCTTCTTCCTCCCGCGATGCTGCTGAACAGACACTGACCGGAATATGACCAGCAGAGCGCCCCGTGTACAAAGCATTCGATTTCCAGACCGCATCGGTCTTTCATTGCCCTGATTTCCCTCAGACTCAGCTCGCGCGGCGTTACAATCCGTACAACGCCGTGATTTTTCAGAAATTCCCCGGTCATTCCTCCCATCACGGTCATCTGTGTGCTGGCATGAAGCGAAAGATCCGGAAAATTCCGGTGAAGGAAGCGCATAACCCCCACATCCTGGACAATTGCCGCGTCCAGTCCGGTTTCATAAAGAGGAGTCAGCCAGGGATACAATTCCTGTTCCAACTCCTCTTCTTTTAACAATGTATTGACCGTAAGATATACCTTTTTTCCCCGAACATGCGCATACTCGATTGCCTCCCGAAGCTTCTCCCCGTCTAGGTTCTGCGCATAGGCGCGCGCGCCAAAGCGGGTTCCGCCCACATAGACGGCATCCGCCCCCGCTGCCACGGCACCGGCAACGCTTTCCCAGCAGCCTGCGGGTGCAAGCAATTCTGTCTTGATCGTTCTCTTTTTCTCCATCGGACCATTTTCCTCAGCCAAGCTGTCTCTTTAAATTCTCGATTTCTTTGCGGCACTGGCTGTATCGCTCCGCCAGGGCACGGTTTTTTCCCTCCAGCATCCGGTTTGTCTCCGCAAGCTTGCTGCTTTTTGCCTTCCATTCTTCCAGTTGTGCGGCAAGTTCGCTCAAATCCCCCTGCTGCTCCATTTCTTTTGTGTTTTTTTCCTGGCTTGAAAGCAGCTCGTCCAGCTTCATCCGATCCTCGATCATCTCATGTTTCAGGCCGTAGAGTTCTGCTTCCCGCTCCTCCAGCTGTTTTTTGTAAGTCTGCGCCGCATTGGCTTCTCTCAGATAATCGGAGGCCATATTCAGGAAAATCAGCAGATTCCGCACTTCCCCGGTCTGTCCGTAGAATGCGCCTTCCTCTGTAAGGCGATTGATCGTCTGGTTCACATAAGAGGCCATTCTCTGCAGATATGTCTCGTCTTCCTGCCCTCCAAGCGTGTACATTCTCCCGTCAATTACGACTTCCGTGTAGTTTTTCTCTGCCATGTGCCTTCCCTTGCCTTTCCTAGCGTGCCGTTTTCCTGTCCCGTTCTCTCCCCGGAAGACGCTTTGTGCGCATTTCATTCGGTGATCGCGGATTTCATCTTAATCTATTTATAACAAAAACGATTTCAAAAAGCAATACTTTTCTCAGATTTTGCAAAATGGAAGCGTTTCTGCGCCCTGCAGGCCGAGATGATGATACGCAAGCGCTGTTGCCGTTCTTCCTCTTGGCGTTCTTTGCAGGAATCCGTTCTGAATCAGATACGGTTCATACACGTCTTCCAGCGTAGCGGCATCCTCCCCGATCGCAGCCGCAAGCGTCTCCACGCCGACCGGTCCTCCGGAAAATTTCTGAATGATCGTTTCCAGAATCATCCGGTCCCCCTGGTCCAGTCCGAGCCGGTCCACTTCCAGCAAGTCCAGCACTTCCCTCGCCACAGATGCGGAGATGACGCCGTCGTAGCGCACCTGCGCGTAGTCACGCACCCGTTTCAGCAGCCGGTTTGCAATGCGGGGAGTTCCTCTGGAACGCCCTGCAATCTCAGCGGCGCCCTCCTGCTCCATCGGAATTCCGAGCACATGCGCAGAGCGGATCAATATTTCCCGGAGTTCTTGCGGGGTATAAAACTGCAGTCTGTGAATAACGCCAAACCGGTCTCTGAGCGGAGCGGACAAAAGTCCCGCCCGCGTCGTGGCGCCGACGAGCGTAAAGCGGGGAAGGTCGATGCGGATAGAGCGGGCAGAAGCGCCCTTGCCGATGACGACGTCAATGGCATAATCCTCCATCGCCGGGTACAGCACTTCCTCGACCTGGCGGTTCAGCCGGTGAATCTCATCCACAAATAAAATGTCCCGCTCCTGAAGGCTGTTTAAGATGGCTGCCATCTCTCCCGGACGCTCAATCGCAGGGCCGGAAGTAACCTTTAAGTTACTCCCCATTTCGTTGGCAATAATCCCCGCAAGCGTCGTCTTTCCAAGCCCCGGAGGGCCGTAAAACAGCACATGATCCAGCGGCTCCTCCCTGGAACGCGCGGCCTCAATGTAGACTTTCAAATTTGCCTTTGCTTTTTCCTGTCCAATGTATTCTTCCAGCGACTGGGGACGCAGATGCGATTCCGCCTGCCGCTCCTCTTCTTCCAATTCTGTTGCAATGATTCTTCGTCTCATCATTCCTCGTGCCTCTCATTTTACAGAGTGAACAGATTTTTCAGCGCTTCCTTAATGATCTGTTCCGTTGTCATTGACTCCAAATGTTCGATTTGATGTACCGCCCGAAACGACTCGGATACCGAGTATCCAAGAGCGGTCAGGGCAAGCACAGCTTCTTTTTTTGCTTCCGCCTGGTCATTATGGGAGGGATTCTCCCCCTGCGGCTGTGCTGTCTTCCCGCTTTTTTTGCGCGACGGTGCGGAAGAACTGTCCTTCGTCTTCCCCCGCAGTCCATTCCCGCCGTCTAACTTCCACTTGTCCTTCAGTTCCAAAATCAGCTTCTGCGCAGTCTTTAGACCGATTCCCGGTGCTCTGGAAATGGTTTTTGCGTCGTCTGCCAGCACCGCGAAGCGAAGGTCTTCGCCGGAAAGGGAGGATAAGATTCCCATCGCCCCCTTTGGTCCAATTCCGTTTACTCCAAGGAGCATCTCAAAAACACGCAGATCTTCCCGGTCCAAAAATCCAAACAACTGCATGGAATCTTCCCGCACGCTGAAATATGTATATATTTTTACTTCACTGCCTTCCTCCGGCATCTCCTCCAAAACAGAGACCGGGACCCGAATCCAAAATCCAATCCCGCCGGATTCCACGACGATCGAATCCTCCAGAATCTCGGCCAGTTCCCCTCTAATATATGAAATCATTGTTTGAAATCCTTTCCGCTGTGTCCTCTTTTCCCGCTCTCCCCCATACGCCCTTCATCATAACACATTTTTCAGATTCTGACAATGGAATCCAATCGCACAGCGGAAAATTCTTTTTCCTTCTCCGATTTTTCTCTTAACTTTTGAAAGAGGATTTGCTATAATACGATTATACATCCATTGGATGTCGAAAGAAAACAAGGAGGAACAAGGATGGGTCATCTGACAACGAAAGACGCATATCAAAATCTGGAGGAGCGAATCAACTGGTTCACACAGGGCGCACCGCCTTCTGACACACTGTACAAGATTCTTCAGGTACTCTACACGGAAAAGGAAGCCAAGTGGGTCTCCCGCCTTCCCGTTCGTCCGTTTACGCTGAAAAAGGCCGCCAAAGTCTGGGGAACTACAGAGGCAAATGCGGAAAAGCTTCTGGATCGCCTCTGTGAAAAGGCGCTTCTGGTAGACTCCAACGTTCAGGGAGAGCGCCGTTTTGTCATGCCCCCTCCGATGGCCGGCTTCATTGAGTTTGCACTCATGCGCACCCGAGGAGACATCGACCAGAAGTATCTCTCGGAACTGTATTATCAGTATATGAACGTGGAGGAAGACTTTGTCAAAGATCTGTTTTTCGCGACGGAGACGAGACTTGGCCGGGTCTTTGTTCAGGAACCGGTGCTGATGAATGAGAAGACGAACCACATCTTGGACTATGAGCGCGCCACACACATCATTGAGGATGCCCGCTACATTGGACTTGGAACCTGCTATTGCAGACATAAAATGTATCACGCCGGTCATCCCTGCGAAATCAATGCGCCCTGGGATGTCTGCCTGACATTTGACAACGTTGCCCGCTCACTCTCTGAGCACGGAGGGTATGCGCGGCTGATCTCCAAAGAAGAGGCGAAGGAAGTGCTTCAATTGTCCTATGAAAGCAACCTCGTCCAGATCGGAGAAAATGTCCGGGAGCATCCGGCATTCATCTGCAACTGCTGCGGATGCTGCTGTGAGGCGCTGCAGGCTGCGCGGAAATTCAGCCCGATGCAGCCGGTTGCCACAACCAACTATATCCCGAAAGTCTCCCTCGATCAGTGCATCGGATGCCAAAAATGTGCCAAAGTATGCCCGATCCTTGCGATCTCCATCGATACGCCGGAGGAGAATTCTGGCGAGAAATCCGCAGCCCGAAAGCGTCCGCTCATTGACGAGGAGATCTGTCTTGGATGCGGTGTGTGTGCGAGAAACTGTCCGACAAAGGCCATCCATCTGGAGCGCAGGCCAATTCAGGTCATCACGCCGGTAAACAGTACACACCGCTTTGTGCTGCAGGCCATTGAAAAGGGAACGCTGCAAAATCTGATTTTTGACAATCAGGCGTTTGCCAACCACAGAGCGATGGCTGCCGTGTTTGGCACGATTTTAAAACTTCCGCCTTTGAAGCAGGCGATGGCAAGCAAGCAGTTTAAGTCCATCTATCTGGACAAGCTCCTGTCTGCATACCAGAAAAAAGAAAAATAAGCCCCTCCCCTGATCGGAAAAGAGAATATTATGCTTACCATTGTTCGCTACCTTGACATTCCTCTCCCGGATCACGCCCTTTTGCCCGCCGATCCGGAGAAAGTTTTGTTTTTCGACATTGAGACAACCGGTTTCTCCCCCGCCTCCTCCTCCCTGTATCTGATCGGTACAATGGTGCAGGAAGGCGGGCGCATGAAGCTGACCCAGTGGTTTGCTTCCCGCATGTCCCAGGAGGAGGAACTTTTGGAGGCGTTTGCCCAATGTCTCCCCCGATACGCCTGCCTCGTTCATTTTAATGGCGACCAGTTTGACATTCCCTATCTGGAGAAATGTGCCCGGGCCTATCGGATTTCGCTTCCGTTCTCCTCCCTGACAAGCCTCGATCTTCTCAAAAAGGCAAGGGAGCAAAGAGAACTTCTCCAGCTGGACAGCTGCCGCCAGACAGCGCTGGAACGGTTCCTCGGCATCCATAGGAAAGACCGCTTCGACGGCGGGCAGCTGATCGCCGTCTATCAGCAATATCTGCGCACGCAGGACGAGTCGCTGCTGGACAGCCTCCTCCTTCACAACGCGGAAGATGTGAGCGGTATGCTTCGCCTTCTTCCGATCCTTTCGTATGAAAAGGCAGCCTTATCGCTCGATTCGGCATCCCTTGTCGGCTGGGAGAAATCCGCGGACACGCTCACGCTCGTCTTTCGGAGTGAATTTTCCGTTCCCATCGCTGTGACGCGCCAAAAGGTAGGATGTCTGCTTGCGCTGGAACACAGCCGGATGACGATTCAGACTCCGCTCTTTTGCGGAGAATTGAAGTACTTCTACCCCAATTATCAGGATTACTACTATCTTCCCGAGGAGGACATTGCCGTACATCAGAAAGTAGCCTCTTTTGTGGAGAAATCACACCGGCGCCGGGCGACGCGGGCCACTGCCTATCTGCGCAAATCCGGGACGTTTCTAAAGATTCCTTCCTCCTCCTTTGGCAATTCTGCCATTTTTCGGACGGATTGGAGATCCAAAGATGCGTTCATTGAATTCGATCCCAAAGAAGGCGCGCTGTCTGCCGCCGGGATCCATATCGCGGAAGTGCTTCTGCAAAGATCGTGACACGATTTTATTTTTGGATATCAGCCTTTCATCTTTGGACGGAAAAAGAAGGAGGCCAGATATCCAAAAATAAGCGCCGCGGACGTTCCCGCCGCACCTGCGGTAAGGCCTCCCGTAAAAAGGCCCAATGCCCCGTCCTGCTCAATTCCTTCCTTTACCCCTTTCCAGAGGGTATTTCCAAATCCGACAAGCGGGACACTCGCCCCGGCGCCCGCCCATTGGGAGAACGGCTCATACACTCCAATGCTCCCCAAAACGGCGCCCGTCACGACAAGAAGGACCATAATCCGTCCCGGCATCAATTTCGTCCGATCCATCAGAAACTGAACCGCAGCGCAGATGAGCCCTCCCACCACAAATGCTCTCACATACTCCATTCGTTTGTCTCCCCTTCCATATTTTCCAGAATGACCGCATGGGCAATTCCGGGAATGCTCTGCCCTTCATTGAAGCTAGTGGGAGACAACAGTGCTCCTGTTGGGACAAAGAGAACCCGTCTCCACCGCCCTTCCTCAAGCATTCGAACAATATAGGCACACAGCACGAGGGCAGCACATCCGCATCCGCTCCCTCCCGCGTGCGTATCCTGCGCCTCGCTGTTATAAATTTCGATTCCGCAGTCCATATGCGTTTTCTGCAGATCAAATCCCTTCTGTGCCATCAGATCGATCAGTGCCTTCTTGCCGACGCTCCCCAGATCTCCGGTGATGATGCGGTCATAATATCCCGCATCCACCCCGAAATCCTGAAAATTCTGCCCTATGCAGTCTGCCGCCGCAGGCGCCATACAGGCCCCCATGTTCATGGAATCTTTCAGCCCAAAGTCAACAATTTTGCCCGTCGTGACGCCCGTTATTTTCACCGTTTTGCCCTCCGAAGAGAGAATCACAGCCCCGGATCCGGTAACGGTCCAGGTCGCGGAGTACGGCCTTTGGTTTCCGTAGTGGAGCGGAAAGCGGAACTGCTTTTCTGCGCTGGCGAAATGGCTGGATGTCACGCAGAGAACGTGATCCCCGTAGCCGGCATTTACCAGCATCGCCCCGAGACTGAGCGTCTCCCCCATTGTCGAACAGGCCCCATACAGTCCAAAAAAGGGGATGTTCCAGTCCATCACGCCGAAGGTGGAGGCAATGCTCTGTCCAAGGAGATCGCCTGCCAGGACGTATCGGATGTGATTGGGCGAAAGGCCCGCCTTTTCAATGGCCTTTTGGGCAGATTTTTTCTGAAACTGGCTCTCTGCCTCTTCCCAGGTTTTTTCCCCTGCAAGAGGGTCGGAAACAATCTCGTCAAAAAGAATGGCAAGAGGACCCTCCCCTTCTTTTTTCCCTGCGATGGATGCCGCGCTCAAGATTCCTGGCGGATGTTCAAAACGAATACTTGCTTTTCCCTGCTGCATGATAATTCCTTTCCTGCTTCCTGTTTTTTTCCTCAATCCAGAGGATTGTCTGTACAAAGGATAGTCTGTACCGATGAGGAAATGATATGCATCGGGAAATGTTCTCTCATCCAGTCTGCGCTCGAAAGAGGATGGGAATGGATGCTCCTTTCTGCTTCTGGATCTGATTGATTTTATGTTACACGGAAAGCTTGACCAAACTGTGTCAAAAGCGTAAAAAAAACAGCGGTCCCTACTGCGGCTCCGCTGTTTTCCATTTCTTCTATATATTCTCAACGTGTTATCCAAGTGCCACATCCAGCGTCATCATCACGGCAAACCCTGCGGCAAACAGCACGGTCCCGACATTCGAGTGGGTCCCCTCCGACATTTCCGGAATCAATTCCTCCACCACAACGTAGAGCATCGCCCCCGCGGCAAAGCTGAGAAGGTAGGGAAGCACCGGCACAACATAGCTTGCCGCCAGTACGGTGAGCATTGCTCCGATCGGCTCCACAATACCGGAGAGCATCCCATAGAGAAATGCTCTTGACTTTTTTACCCCTTCTGCCCGCAGCGGCATTGAGATGATTGCCCCTTCCGGAAAATTCTGAATTGCAATGCCAAGCGAGAGGGCAAGTGCCCCTGTCACGGTAATTTCTGCATTCCCAAGCATCAGTCCGGCATAGACAACCCCAACCGCCATTCCCTCCGGAATGTTGTGCAGGGCGACCGCCAGGACAAGCATCGTTGTCTTCGGGAGCATACTTTTTGGCCCCTCTGACTGCTCACTGTTCATATGAAGATGGGGAATGATTTTGTCAAGAAAAAGCAGGAACAAAATTCCTCCCCAGAATCCGACAACCGCCGGCACAAACGCCCATTTTCCCATTGCCTCTGACTGCTCCATTGCCGGAATCAGAAGACTCCAGATGGACGCCGCCACCATAACCCCGGCAGCAAATCCAGTCAGCGCCCTCTGAACCATTCGATTCATAGCGCCTCTCATAAAAAACACGCAGGACGCCCCCAGTGTTGTGCCCAAAAACGGAATGAGAAGCCCTCTGATCGTCTCCTCCATCATTCTAAATTCCTCCCCTCTGCACGATCCTTCGCCAAACGACACAAAATTTCATTCAATTCCGGAAACTCCTTTTTCAGTCTGACCGGGCGGAAGCTGGTATCCAGAAAGCAGTGCTGTGTTGTCCCCGTCAGAACCTGGTGTCCGTTTTTTGCATTGGTCATTTCATACTCCAAAAAGAGCTTAACGCCTCGAAACTCCCGGACAGCAACGCGGATGCACACTTCATCCCGAAACCGTGTGCTCTCCTGGTAGCAGCAGTTTACTGAGAGCACCGGGGAGAGCAGTCCCAGCGCTTCCAGCCGGTCAAATCCCCATCCAAGCTGCTCCAAAAAATCAATTCTTGCCTCTTCCATCCATCGTATGTAATTGGAATGATGGGTGATACCCATTTTATCCGTCTCATAGTAGTGAACCTTTCGACAATACGGTTTGAACTCCATCGTTTTCCTCCTGTGCCTGGAAAGGTCATGCCCCCTATCATGCATATAAAGGTGCATGACGCTTCCCTTCTTTTTTCATTTTAGCACAAAATTCATCTGGAAACAATGAAAGAATGTACCTTTTCCGTGAATTCCCTCAGACTTCGGAGAAAAATCGGGAGAATGCGTCCCATCCCGCGTATTTTCCGTGATCTCCCAGCATCTGCTCGATGCGCAGCAGCTGATTGTATTTTGCGACGCGCTCCGAACGGCTCGGCGCACCGGTCTTGATCTGTCCGGTATTGAACGCCACGGCAAGATCTGCGATTGTCGTGTCCTCGGTTTCACCGGATCGGTGGGAGGCAATTGCCGTGTATCCGGCATTGTGTGCCATTTTGATGGCGCAAAGCGTTTCCGAAACGGTTCCGATCTGATTGGGCTTAATCAAAATGGAATTTCCGCATCCCAGTGCAATTCCTTTTTTCAGCCTGTGGGTGTTGGTCACAAACAGGTCGTCGCCGACAAGCTGAACGCTGCTGCCCAACTCTTTTGTGAGAACCTGCCATCCGTCCCAGTCTTCCTCGTCCAGCGCATCTTCAATGGAGACGATGGGATATCGGTTCACCCATTGCTTCCAGTGATCGATCAATTCCTCTGAGGTAAACTTCGTCCCCGCTTTGGGAAGCACATATGTGCCCTTTTTTTCTCCTTTCCATTCACTGGAGGCCGCATCTATGGCGAGCAGAAAATCTTTCTCCGGCACATATCCGGATTTCTGAATGGCTTCCAAAATCAATTGCACCGCCTCCTCGTCGCTGGACAGATCGGGGGCAAATCCCCCCTCATCTCCCACAGAGGCCGACATCCCTCTTTTTTTTAGAAGTGCAGCCAGTCCGTGAAATACTTCCGCGCACCAGCGGAGTGCCTCCCGAAAGCAGGGGGCGCCAACCGGCACAATCATAAACTCCTGAATGTCCACCGTGTTGGAGGCATGCGCCCCTCCATTCAAAATGTTCATCATCGGAACCGGCATCGTATCCCCCGATATTCCGCCCAGAAACCGGTACAGCGGCAGATGAAGCGCGGACGATGCCGCTTTGGCCGCCGCAATCGAGACTGCGAGAATGGCGTTCGCCCCGAGTCTTGATTTCTCCTCGGTTCCGTCCGCCTCGATCATTGCCCGGTCAACCGCGGACAAATCCGATGCGTCCATCCCACAAAGAACGTCCTGAATCGTCCCCTCAATGTGTCGGACGGCGTTTTTCACTCCCTTCCCGCGATAGCGCTCCATATCGTGATCCCGCAGCTCTAACGCCTCAAATTCTCCTGTCGAGGCGCCGCTCGGCGCCGTTCCTCTTCCAACCGTCCCGTCTGAGAGCGTAACTTCCGCTTCCACGGTCGGATTGCCTCTGGAATCCAGAATCTCCCTTCCGATTATTTTCTGAATCTGTAGATTTCCCATTTCTTCCTGCTCCTTTTTTTCATTCATTGTCTGTACTGCGTTTTTGCCTCCACGCAGCAATGTCACCACCAGCGAAGACACATCCCAATATAATAAATCATCCCCAGCGCCCAGCTGACAACAACGCCATACAGGATAACCGGTCCGGATATGGTAAATATCTTACATCCGATTCCGAATATCTGCCCCTCTTTCTTGTATTCAATCGCGGGGGATGCCACGGAATTGGCAAACCCGGTAATCGGCACGAGAACACCTGCCCCTGCGTATCGGGCCATTTTGCTGAAAATATTCCACCCGGTCAAAAGGACCGACAACCCAACGAGAATCAACATACTCCACGTGGCCGCCTCCTTTTGCCCGATCCCGCCGCGCTGGAACAGGTTTTGCATCAGCTGACCCAAAAGGCAGATCGCCCCTCCGGTCCAAAATGCTCTCAACATGTTTTTTCCTGTATGAAACACCGGTGTGATTTCCTTGACGTAAGCGCCATATTCCTCTGCCCGCTTTTTTTTGCTCTCTTCCTCTCTCATTTACTTTTTCTCCCGATTTTCTTCTGTCAATCCATCCCCCATTGATTCCAAAAAAACAACAGTGCGCCTGCCATTTTCCCAAGCGCCAGACTCAGCACAAGAAACGCAATTCCCGTCTGGAGGCGGATTCTCCTGCACATGACCGGAAACACATCCATCACTTCTGCCAGTGACATGATCAGACAGCTGACAAACGTTCCGCTCCCAAGTCCAAACAAGAGCAAAAGCACCGTTCCGCCTCCCTTTGGAATGTGAAACAGATCGACCAGATTTCCAAAAATGCCGCCCAGCACAACAGCCCACTCATAGACAGAAATCCACTTCGCGGTGCCGGTTTTTCCGGCCATGCGGGGGATGATGCCAATGACCGTAATCAGGGCAAACACCCCTGCCGCCGTCACCGCCCCCGCTGCGGCACCGACAAATGCCAAAAAACATTGTATGAGCGCGTTCAACACTTTGCACGGCTTTTCCGGACGCCGGATTTTGCCGGCATGTCCTGTTTGCTTCGCTCCGCATTGGCAACAATCGTATCGCATACATTGCTCTCATACTGGCGCATTTCCACTTCCAGAGGGGTCGGATCGTTCCATTTCTTTCTTTTTGAAAAGTGATTGTAAAAAATCAGGATTCCGACTGCCATTCCGATCGAATAACCGATTTCCAGAACCGTAAATCCGCTTGACTGCCGGCCTGTGGCCAATTGATAAAAACGGGCGAATACCGTCGTGACATCCACATCCCGGTTAAATGTCATAATGGCAAAGGCGGAGCCAAAAAAAATGATCAGACATACGACACCCGCTTTGATCCACTGCAGCCACATGTTCGTAGGCTCATCCGGAACGTAGGACACAATCATATCGTCTTTGCCCAATATCGTAATTTCTGCATTTTTTACTTCTCTTTGAATGCGTTCGATGACATCTAGGGAAGAATACAAGTGACGATTTGGAATGCCTTCCTGTTCCACGGAGAGCGTAATCTTTTTGCATTGATTGAGTTTTTCCGTATCGCTGCACCATATTTCACATACGTCCGACAGCAGAATGCGAGGATGCTTCACCTTCGGGTTTTGCTCCATCTTCACATAGATCGTTGCATCGGCACTCATATGGCACTGTCCCCATTTTTGGGGAGGAAACAATCGCGCATCCACTCTTCCGCTTCCGACTCCCCGGATCCGTCTGCCGTCATCTGCCATGCAGGCCTTTGAATCAGTGTTCCGTGCGCAGGCGCGTTTTTTTGATAGACAGAAAAATAATACCATACGCCAAACACAACCGCTGCTGCCGCAATCAATGCCAGAAGAAACCGAAATACCGTCCGAAACATCGTTACCACTCCTTTCCCTCGTTTCATTCCCTGATACAGCGCAATCCAATTACTGGCCAAGGGATCGTTGATTTCGATTCGCTGTACTAGTATGCCGCGTTTTCGTTTCTTTATTCCGGAAATGGCTGCCGCTATATCATTTTCTCCCGCATCTGACGGAGAATTTTTTTTTCCATCCTCGACACCTGAACCTGAGAAAAACCAAGCTCCCTTGCGACCCGAACCTGCGTCCACCCTTCAAAATACCGAAGTGCAATCAGTTTTTTCTCGGTCTGTCCGAGCTCTTCCATCAGCGTCTGGATTGCCATATGGTTTAGAATCGCCTCCGTCTCCTCAAACTCCTGTTCCAGTTTGTCCATCAATGTGATGCTGTTTCCATCCCCCTGATAAATCACCTGTGACAGACTCTCCACCTGAGCACCGGACTCCAATGCTGCTGCCAGCTCCTCTCGTGTCGCCCCAATGTCACGAGCAATTTCCTCAAGCGTAGGTTCCCTCCCATGCGCTTTCTGAAATGCCTCCCGGCTGACATTTGCCCGGACGGACATCTCCTTCATCCAGCGGCTCACCTTAATCATTCCGTCGTCCCGGAGAAACCGTTTGATTTCCCCCGTAATCATCGGCACCGCATAGGTGGAGAAGCGAACGTCAAAGGACATGTCAAACTTGTCAATCGCCTTCATCAGCCCGATGACGCCAATCTGAAACAAATCTTCTGTCTCATATCCTCTGCCGGCAAATCTCCGCACAATGCTCCATACAAGTCCGATGTTGGATTCCACCAACCGGTCTCTGGCGGCTTTCTCTCCCTGATGCGCTTTCTGTATGAGCTGAATGGTGTCGTCCATCTTGTCCTACACCTCTTCCCGCGTTCTCCCAATTGTTTTTCGCAGAATCACCGTAGTCCCCTCCCCGACCCGCGAAAGCACTTCCACCTCGTCCATAAACGCCTCCATAAACGAAAAACCCATTCCCGAGCGATTCATCTCCGGTTTTCCCGTGTACATCGGCTCCATCGCTTTTTGGATGTCCGCAATTCCAACCCCATCGTCATGGATGGAAATGCGGATCGTCGGTCCGCTGATCTCACATCGGATTTCAATGATTCCGCCCTTCCCTTCATATCCATGGATGACGCAGTTTGTAACTGCCTCTGATACTGCTGTCTTGACATCTTCCATCTCTTCCACCGTGGGATCCAGCCTTGCCAGAAAAGAGGCAACGATCACTCTGGCAAATGATACATTCCACGAATAACTTTCCAGCTCCACTTTCATTTTCTCCGTGATTGATTCCATAACTTCCCCCTTTTTCGTGCGGCGCTTCATCGATTTCCGCCGTCCGACGATCTTAATCCATATGGCGCATAATCTGATAGATTCCGGACATCCTTAAAATCCGTTCCATTCGGGCATCCTCCCCGGAGAGAAAAATGTCACGTTCCTGCCCTCCCCACTTTTTGTAGAAGTGCAGCAAGAGGCCAATCCCGGAGCTGTCCATAAAATGTGTCTTCTCAAAGTCAAATACAATGGCTTGAATGGTTCTTTTGTGAAGATATTCCGTCATCTCCCGGCGGATTTCTTTGCAGCAATACTCATCCACCTCTCCTGGAAGACGCACCATGAGCGTCGTTCCGGAGACAAAATAGTGCGCAGTCTGTTCCGGGTTTCGATGTTCCTCTTCTCTCATTTCAATCTCATCCTTTCTTTTTGATTTCTGCAGCTCTCTGTCTGTGAGCGCTCGATGACAACGGATCGATCTGCGATCCGTCCTGCCCGTCGGATGCCCTCTGGGCGTATCGCATAAAAAAAGAGACGCGGCTGTTTGCTGGCTCGTGTCTCTTTGTTTCTTTTCGTATTTGTCTTGTCTGCTGCAGTGGTTATGGCTGCGGCGTTTCCTGCGGTGTGTCGTTTTGCGGCGTGTCTTCTTCCGGCAAAGCTTCCTGCCCATTTTGTTCTTCGTTGGGATGGTTTTGAAGCCACAGCTGCTGATATTGCTGGACGAGCGCCTCTTTGCTGTTTCCTGTCATATCGGCCAGCATCTGGGCACTCGGCTCAAAGTAGTTGCTTTCGACGAACTGCGTAAGGACGAGTGTGTACTGGGCAATGGCCTCCTCTGTCCGTCCAAGCATCCGGTAGCACTCTGCCACCCAGAATGCCGGGCAGGGGTCATCCTCGCGGACGCTGCAGGCAGCCTGGAAGTTGGCAATGGCCTCCTCATAGTTGCCCTGATAAAAGAGCGTTGTTCCCGCGCCAACCAGCTTTGCAATCAGCGTTGTGCGGCGGTAGTCTCTCAGTTCCTTGTATACACTATAGTATTGTCCATCCATGACAGCCCGCCCATTCAGCGATTCAAATTCTGTCGCGGCATGGATGTAGTCTTCTTCCAGATAGTATTTCAGATAAGCGACAAGCTGATCGTACGCCTCAATCACCTCATCTCTTCCCTCGAAGTTTTCTTCTGCCGGGTCTTCCTCCTCCTGCTCGTTTTGAATCCGGTCAATTTCCTCCCGGAGACTGTCCAGGTCACGGTCTTTTTCCTCGATCTGTTGATTCATCTTCACAATGGTGTTTTGGTATTGCAAGAGCTCTTCCTGCTGCGCCTGCGCTGCCTTTTGCTCCATCGAGGGCGTGATCACATACCACAAAACGCCAAATGCAAGGACAAATCCGGCCAGCAGATAGACGGCGGACACAAGATACGGGCTGAAATCTCTGTCCGGAAAGAAGAAGGTTCCGCCAAGAGATTCCTGCTTGCCTGCCACCCCGACTTTTTTCTTTTTTTTCTGCTGCTGAATCCGGCTCAGCTCGCTCAGATACGTCAGCGCGACAATGTTTCCCTGATCCGCCTCCAGGCATCGGTTTAATACCGTCTCCGCCTTCTCGTATTCTCCCCGCTTCATGTACAGGAGGGCAATCAGCTGATACGCTTTCAAAAATCCCGGATTGATGCTGATTCCTTTTTTTAATTTGGCGATGGCAATGTCTTCCGCCCCACTTGCGATGCATTCCAGCGACTGGTTGAACATCCGAACTGCATTGTTATAATGGTGAATCTGATCCAGATCTTCCATCAGTTTCTGAATATATTGTTCTGCCGGATTGTTTTCCGGCGCAATCAGGCGACTGGTGGACCACTCCTTCACAGCCAGATCCGCATCTCCCATTTCATAATAGACAAGCCCCAGCAAGTTTCGGGCCTGTATGTTGGATTTGTTCATCTGGAGGCAAAAGCGAAGGCTCTCCACGGCACCGGACAAATTTCTGGCTTTCACTTTCATCAATCCCGCGTTATAATACCGGTTTGATGTATGAATGATTTTGCGGTACATGGCATTGTCGGCACCGCACTTTGGGCAGATGTCTTTTTCTACCAATCTGCCCCCACACTGAAAACAATTCATCGTCTTCCTCATTCCTTCGCTGTTTTTCGGGTCTTTTGTTCCATCAATTCGATCATAATGTCCGTTAAATCTGTTATCTTTGCCTCTTTTTCTTCCTCTTGTTCTTCCCCGATTTCCATGCTGGGCTTAAATTTCGCCAGCTCTTCCTCAAAATTGATCATGTCCTTCCCCTTTCTTTTCTGGCCGCTCTCCGCTGCCGTTTCTGCGCCTGCCTCACAGCCGTTTTAAAATCCATTCCAGATAACGGTCTGCAATGTCAATTTCCGTATGTGTGTAGAGCATCCGCGCTCCTACGACATCCTCAATTTCATTGAAGACGAGTTTTCCCCGGTCGAACACGAAATCGATTCCGACCAAGCCAAAATCAAACAGGCGAATGATCCGCTGGACCAGACATCGCTCCTCCTCGGAAAACGAATACGGACTTGCACTCCCGCCAAGGGTAAAATTGCTTCGAAAATCGCAGTTTGACTGGCGAAGCATTCCGGCCACGATCTGATCCCCCAGAACGTAAACCCGCAAATCCTTTCCAGGCTCGGACGCCACCTTTTGAAACACAACCGTTCTCCCGGAGAGCGGCCCTGACAGCGCCTCCTCTTTCTCCATTTCGCTCTTTAACAGCATGACGCCTTTCCCGCCGCTGCCATCCACCGGTTTTGCCACAACCGGATATCCTTTTTCCGCGCACTGGCGGCTGTCATACCAGGTATCCATCGTCTCAATTCCATGTGCTGCCACATATTGATAGGTCAGCGCTTTCTCGTTGCACACAGAAGCCGTCCATGCGCTGTTAAAAACGCGGATTCCAGCCAGTTCCAGCGTCCAGCGAAAGGCCGGATCCATGATACGGCAGACTGCAAAATCCGGTTTGGCAAGGAGCTGGCGCTCTTCTTTCCAGGGATTTTCCCGGTAGAAAAAGCGGTTCTCCCCCTCTGCGGTCTCAATCTGAAGGCGCTCTCTTAAAATCAGCTTCCATGTGATGCCGCGCTGTCTGGCTGCGCTCTCATAGTAGCGAATCAGTGCGGCATTTCGCACCGCCTCCGCCTCGGTGTAACATAACCATCCGCTTCGTTTCTCCATTGTCTCTCACTTTCCCGCATGACGTGTCTGTTTTTGAATCCATTCCATAATCGCATCCGCCACATTGATTCCGGTGCAGTCGAAAATATTTTTGATGTGAGCGTTGGAGTTGACCTCGCAAAAAACCGGTTCCTCCTGCGGTCCAAACAGAATGTCCACTCCTGCAAAATCAAGCGAAATCGTCCTGCAGACTGCTCTTGCCATCTCCACCTGCTCTCTCGTCGGCGTGTACGGCCGCATCTTTCCCCCATTTGTGACATTGGCGCGAAAATCCGTCTCATGATACCGGTACATAGAAGCCACCGCCTCTCCCCCTACCATCTGAATGCGGATGTCCCGCCCGCAGCTGCTTTTGATGTACTCCTGAAAAAGAAGCCCGATCCCCTGCCGGGAGACAACAAGCCTCTGCAACGCCTCGCGGTTTTCCAGACGATACACCTGCTGTCCAAATGAGCCGAAACACTCCTTCGCGATGAGCGGATACCCCAATTTCTCCACCTCATCCAGAAATCCGGTGTCGGGATACCCGACATTGGAATACGTCATCGGCGCAAGCACTGTCCTTGGCATCCGGATCCCGGAGTTTTTCAGCGCCATCGCGGTCCACGATTTGTCGTCGCAGATCTGAATTGCCCGGGCCGGATTAAACAGACGCATCCCCGCGTCTTCCAGCGCCATCCCGAGGCGAACGTCCTTATCCCAAAACAGGACAAAGTCGGGACGTTCTTCCCCAGGATCGATCCATTCTCCATGCCGGTCAAAGCGGCACAAAAGCTGTGCGTTTGTGCGTCTGATCAGCTGAATCTGATGCCGCACCGCCGACTCCTCAAGAAGACGATAGATCTCCTCAAACTTAGGGGTGTGCAAAAAGTGATTGATTACAAGCCATCCTCTCATCATACCGGTCTCTTCCTAAGCATCTTTTTGATGTTCTCTTTTTTCGAAGGCTGCGCCTCCCCATCATTATACATCGATTGAAAATGAGAGGCAATTGATTTTCGAAAGGAATTCTGAAAAAAGCATGACATTTTTCTCACATTTGCTTACTTTCCGATTTTTGCAAGGCTCTCCAGCCGTTCCCGCACCTGATCGAGCATCGCCGTATAGTTTTGCAGCTTCCTGCGCTCTTCTTCTACCTTAGCGGCGGGCGCCTTCCCGACAAACTTTGGATTGTTCAGCATTCCGCGGGCACGGGCAATTTCTTTTGTGAGCCGCTCCTCTTCTTTTTCGAGCCGCTTTTGCTCTTTTTCGATGTCAATCAGCTCTTCCAGCGGCATGTAGATGGTCGCATCCGGCGTTACCGCGGAAACCGCGTCTTCCCCGATTCCGTCCTTGTCGGCCTGTACCGCCACTTCACTGGCCCCGGCCAGAGAGGCAAAAAATACCGTTCCGCGAACAAACGCTTCGCGAACACGCTCCTGATCGGATACGACGAACACCTTCGCCTTCCTTCCCGGCGGCACATTCATCGACAGACGCACACTGCGAACGCCTCTCACAGCGGCCTGAATGCACTCCACTGCCTGTTCCTGCTGCGGATCGTTCCATTCTTCCCGGAACGTCGGCCATGCGGAAATCATAATCGACTCCTCTTCCTCCTGCAGATTGCAAAAGACCTCCTCGGTGACAAACGGGAGGAACGGATGCATCAGCTTCAAAGACTGGATCAGAACAGTTTTCAGCGTCCAGATGGCAGCCGCCTTTGTTTTGTCGTCGGAATTCCACAAGCGCGGTTTGACCATCTCAATATACCAGTCACAAAACTGCTCCCATACGAAATCATAGACTTTCTGAACCGCAATTCCGAGCTCAAATTTGTCCATGTTTTCCGTTACCTCCGCCGCCAGGCGGTTGACCTTCGACAAAATCCAGCGATCCGACATCGTCAGATCGTCCAGCGTGACACAGCTGATGTCCGCTTTCTCCATATTCATCATAATAAAGCGGGACGCATTCCACACTTTGTTGGCGAAATTGCGGGACGCCTCCACCCGCTCCCAGTAAAAACGCATGTCATTTCCCGGCGCATTTCCGGTAATCAGCGTCAGACGGAGCGCGTCTGCGCCATATTTGTCAATGACCTCCAGCGGGTCAATCCCATTTCCGAGCGACTTGCTCATTTTTCTTCCGAGAGGGTCTCTCACAAGGCCGTGAAACAGTACCGTATGAAACGGCGCCTTTCCGGTCTGCTCATATCCGGAGAAAATCATCCGGATCACCCAGAAGAAAATGATGTCATATCCGGTGATTAAGACGTCGGTTGGATAGAAATACTCCATCTCCTCTGTCTTGTCCGGCCATCCAAGCGTGGAGAACGGCCACAGCGCGGAGGAAAACCATGTGTCCAGTGTATCTGGATCCTGCTCCATGCAGGTGCATCCGCATTTGGGGCATTTCTCCGGTTTCGTTCTGGCAACGACCATCTCCCCGCAGTCCGAACAGTAGTAGGCCGGTATCCGGTGTCCCCACCAGAGCTGTCTGGAAATACACCAGTCCCGGATATGGTCGGTCCAATTGAAATACGTGCGCTCCATCCGCTCCGGAAGAAGTTTTACTTCCCCGTTTTGAACGGCGCGGATTGCCGGCTGGATCATTTCATCCATCTTGACAAACCACTGCTGCTTGATCAGCGGCTCGACCGTCGTGCCGCAGCGGTCGTGCATTCCAACGTTGTGTGTGTGCTCTTCCACGCGGACAAGAAGTCCCATCTTGTCCAGCTCCGAAACGATCGCCTTTCTCGCCTCGTAGCGATCCATGCCCTCGAACTTTCCTCCGTTGGCGTTGATGGTGGCGTCGTTGTTCATAATGTTGATTTCCGGAAGGTTGTGCCGTTTTCCAACTTCAAAGTCGTTCGGATCGTGGGCCGGCGTAATCTTAACGCATCCTGTACCAAATTCCCGGTCTACGTAGGCGTCTGCGATGACAGGAATCTCTCTGTTTACGATCGGCAGAAGCAGCATTTTTCCGACCAGATCCTTATACCGTTCATCCTCCGGGTTGACTGCAACTGCTGTATCCCCAAGCATCGTCTCCGGTCTTGTGGTGGCAATCTCCACGAACTTTCCCTCTTCTCCGATGATCGGGTAGCGGATGTGCCAGAAATGCCCCGCCTGCTCCGTGTGTTCTACTTCCGCGTCCGAGATGGATGTCTGGCAAACCGGACACCAATTGATGATGCGGGATCCCTTGTAGATCCAGCCTTTCTCATACAGGCGAAGAAATACTTCCTCCACCGCTTTGGAACATCCCTCGTCCATCGTAAAGCGCTCGCGCTCCCAGTCAGCGGAAGAGCCAAGCTTTCTCAGCTGCTGAATAATCCGGCTGCCATACTCCCGCTTCCAATCCCAGGCATATTCGAGGAACTTCTCTCTTCCAATGTCCTCTTTGTCAATTCCTTCCTTCTTGAGCTTATCAATTACCTTTACTTCCGTGGCAATTGCGGCGTGGTCCGTCCCCGGCTGCCACAGCGCCTCATATCCCTGCATTCTCTTATAGCGAATCAGAATATCCTGCATTGTATTGTCCAGCGCATGTCCCATATGAAGCTGCCCGGTTACATTTGGCGGGGGCATCACAATGGTAAATGGCTTTTTCTTTCTGTCCACCTTCGCATGGAAATAATTTTTCTCCATCCATTTGCGGTACAAACGATCCTCAATCTCAGAAGGATTGTATGTCTTTTCCAACTTTTTCACCGTTTTCTTCCTCCTGCTTCAAAAATCCGGCACACATTGGCATTTGTAGTGTCCCGTCTCTGTTTCCTTTAGAAAATGGATCATGGATCGAAAATGGATCATGGATCGCGCTGCCTCGCTCCCCTTGCGGCAAAGGCCTTGCCTGTCGGTCTCCCGACGGGCGTATCGCAAGAAATGCGCCCTCTGGATCGTTCGATCCAAAGGGCGCATTCCACGCGGTACCACCTTTTTTCAAACCCTGCAGCTGTCTGCACAGATTCCTCTCTGTCCGTAACGGAGACATCCGGAAATGCCTACTCCATTTGCCGTTCAGCATTCCAGTTCAGAAGCTACCTTCCCATCTCACTTGCCCCGGACAACCTTTCAGCCGCTGAATCGTCCTCTCTGTGGGGATTGAAATCGTACTCCTCTTCCTCAAAACCATTTTCTATGTCTTGATCATACCCGCCATACAGCCATTTGTCAAGCCCATTTTTTGTATCGGACATGTTCCGCCGGAAAAGAACCCGACCGCCGTTCAGGAAAAGTCCGCAGCCTCCATGCGGTACTCCTCTTTTTTGGCCAGCAAATACTCCTGAATGGACTCCAAAAGCGCCTCCTCCCCTTCGAATTCCTTCTTTCCTGTCTCGAAGCAAAGCGGATGTCCGTCCTGGAGCAGCTCCTCCTTTTTTCGTTCCAGTGTCCGGGTCGCCTCCTGGCGAATTCTCTTGTCGATCTCCTCCGGAATTTCCCACCCGTTCTGCACAGAGAGAAGGCAGATCTTCTCTGCGGTATCGATCTTCTTCCATCGCCGCCACGAGAGAAGACAGCAATTGTAGGCCTCCTTCCAAAATCCCATGCGGATCAACGCCGCACACAGGCTGTCGGACGTCTGACGGTAAAATTCTTCCCCCAGCCCTCCTGCTCTTGGCTGGCTCAGTATGTATTCATACTCCCGAATTGCATTCTGATAACGCCGCCGCATCAGCAAAATGTCTCCCTTGTCTTTTCGGCGCACGAGCGGATGCACATTCCGGTATCCATCCATCTTCTTTTGGAACTGTCGGATCTCGTCCTCCTCATAGTAATGGATGGCTCTCAGAAAAATGGTCAGCACTTCGGCGGTGCTTTTTCCTGACTGTTTCATCGCCCGCAGCTGATCGGACAGATCGGGCAGCTGACACTCTTCGCCGACAAACTGAAAGAAGCGCTCTTCCAGAAGATTTTCATTTATCATCGAAATGTTATGAAAAATATAATAGCACATTTCTTCCGCGCAATAGAGCGGAAGTCCCAGCTCCTCCACAACGTACGGACGCTTTGCCAGAGCGCTGGCAAGCATATAACAGCCCATCTTGATCTACCTGCCTTTCCATCTATCCCTTCTGGATGGCCGTGATTCCATCCCGCGTACCTGCAACTTTTAAGTCCATATCGCCGAAAAAGTCTTCCAGTTTTATTGCAGCGTGAAAACCTTTTCCACCCTGCAATCGGTTTCCGGGAAAAGCTCTCCAAATCCGCGGTCGCGCAGCACAACGCTCAGCTCTGTCTCCGATGTAAACTTCATCTCCAGCTCTACCCTCGTCGTGCGGGGCGGGCGTTTTGGAAACCCATCCAGAGGGAGCACAAGCGGCACCACTTTTTTCTCCCCCATTCGCCTCGCCTCCAGCCGGACAACCGATTCCCCGTCCGGAAAGAAACTGACGCGGTTTGCCGCCTCATGCCAGTTTGTCCCGGCCCGGTTCAAAAGAATTGTTTTTCTAACGCCAAATTGTACGACATCCATTGTAATTTCATATGGGACCCGCCCCTCCCCCACACAGATAAAGGGAAATCCGCTGGAGGGGTCCAACATACGGTGTATCATAAACAGTGCGCCTCTGGCAAACAGGTTGTGATGGTAAAATACCTTTCTGCGGCTGCACACGTACCGCAAAAAGGCAAAGGCCCATTCCTGGCAGTGCGCCATCCCTTCCCCGGTCAGAAAAACAGCAGACATCCTTCGGTTTTTCATCATTTTCTCCGCTCCGGACAGCAAAATGGAGTCCGCCATCTTCCCTCCGGACTTGGTCTTGAGCAAATCCAGATCGAACGATTCCGGAAGCGCCCGGTGAAACGTCTCCACCGTCACAGGATGGCAGTCCCGGCGAACCTGTATCTCATAGTACCAGAAACCAGCCTTTGTAATGTCAAACAGGCCGCACGCCCCGCTCCAGAGCGACTTGGACTGGTTTAACAGATAATACAGGAAACTGTCGCTGTGGCTGATGATCTTTACTGTTTCCCTCGGAATTCCAAGAAGATCCGTACAGTCCAAAATACCGCGAATCCACTCCGATTCCATTTTGGGAATTGTAAAGGCGAGAATGTCCAGATGCGCATCGCCACCTTTTTCCATTACGTATCCGAGTGTCTTCTGAAAGAAAAGCTTCAGCAGAAAAATTCCCGTGTAGCATGTTCCCTCCAGGATGGTGCTGCCACGGCTGCAGACAAGCTCCTTCATCTGGTCGATGAGAATTCCCCTGCCAAGCAGCGCCTCCTCCATCGCGGCCTCCCCGATGAGCCACTCCTCTTTCCCGCGCCGTTTGCACAGCAGAAACGCCAAGGATTCGATCTGGCTGCCTTCCACAAAGGAGAGATCCTGCGCCGGATGGATTTGGTCCTCTGAATACTCATAACTGATTCGCACATAATCTTCACATAAATCATATCCAACGATAAGTCCCACGGTCATTCCTCCTGCTGTATCGGAAACAGCGCTTCCATCAGCTTCTTCTCCTCTTCCATTTTGTTGATCTCGGCAATGGCATTGTCCGCCTGTTTTTCCTCCAGAAGCCGGGCGATCCGGTTCAGCGCCGCCAGATGGGAATGTGCGGTCTCAAATGGTTTTTGTCTGCACTCCCGGGGAGGCAAAAGTTCGTGCGGAATTCCCTCCAGTTCTTCTTCCATCCGCAGGACGAGCTTCTCATCCGCAAACAACAGCACCTGCTGCGTGTAGATTCCCGGATATTCTTCCTCCATCCAGATCGAGTTTTTTTCCGTATCCCATCCAATCCGCTCGTACTCCAGGATGATTTTTCGCTGCGCAGGACCGCGGTATTCCAGAATCACC
>CASGAH010000026.1 GCA_949299375.1 uncultured Eubacteriales bacterium
GAAAGTTCGTAACTATGATAAAAGTTAATGACCATGGGAAAAAGACGAGACTCTGTTGTTGGGTATAATCTGGCAGGATACCCTTTTAATAAAAAATACCCGCCAAAGGACATGCGCATTGGAGCCAAAAGGGGTGGCTATGAAACGTGGAACAGATGGATTTTGTTTTACGATTTCGCCGTGCCGGGGTATGACTTGTATTTCAAATACAAAGGCAAGGAATATCATTTCCTGTCCGAACCTGATTATGTGGCATACTGCGACGACCACTACACAGAGGAATACCAGCGCTTTCCTGACGGCAATGTGCTGATAGAGCAGTTCGAGATTGACGGCAAGAAACTTATCGACATCATCGACGAGTTGGAAGATGTGGAGCCTATTTAGGCATTGATATTTTAGGTTTCCCGGCATTTGCTCTGCCGGGAAACTTCAAACAAAAACCTACAACAACGAAAAGGAGATTTCCCATGAAAAGAATCTACGCTCTGCTTCTTGCTCTCAGCATGGTGCTGTCTCTCGGAGCCTGCTCCGGACAGACAGCCAATTCGCCGTCCAATCCCTCATCCAGCTCAGAGACATCCGCACCGGAAGTATCCGCACCGGAAGTATCCGCACCGGAAGTATCCTCACCCGAGGCATCCTCCTCCGATGAGCCTTCTTCTGAAGCATCCTCTGAGGCGTCTGCGTATTATCCTGTCACGGTCACAGACCAGGCAGGCCGTGAGGTGACCATCGAAGATGAACCGCAAAAACTGGTCAGCGGATACTACATTTCGACAAGTCTTTTGATCGCTCTCGGCCTGGAGGAAAAGCTCGTCGGTATTGAGGCCAAAGCCGCCTCCCGTCCCATCTATTCCCTGAGCGCCCCGGATCTGATCGAGCTGCCCAGTGTCGGATCTGCTAAAGAATTTGACCTGGAAGGCTGCGCCGCACTGGAGCCGGATCTTGTCATTCTTCCGCTCAAACTTCAGAGCGCCGCGGAGACGCTAAGCGGCCTTGGAATTGACACGATTCTCGTCAATCCGGAAAACCAGGAACTGCTCACGGAGATGATCGGTCTGATTGCTTCGGCGACGCATCGAGAAGACGCCGCGCAGTCTCTTCTTGATTTTACATCGTCCGAAACGTCCTATCTCACAGAGTCGCTGGCCAATGTCCAGACACCTTCCGTCTATCTGGCCGGGAATTCCAGCCTGTTGTCCACTGCGGGGGATGCCATGTATCAGTCCGATCTGATCCGTCTGGCAGGCGGGGAAAATGTCGCTTCTGAGATCACAGATTCCTACTGGGCGGAAATCAGCTACGAACAGCTCCTGGCATGGGATCCTGCGTACATCATTCTCGCTTCCGACGCCTCTTACACCGTAGACGATGTTCTCTCTGACCCGAACCTTTCTTCGTGTCAGGCCGTTGTCAACAAGTCCGTTTATCAAATTCCGGGCAATGCCGAGGCGTGGGACAGTCCGGTTCCAAGCGGCATTTTGGGCGCAGTATGGCTCTCCGGCATTCTCCACCCGGAAGTTTTTTCGGAGGAAGAGATCCTCTCACAGATCGATACCTATTATGAAACGTTCTATGGATTTACCTACAGTGAAAACTAACGCACTGTGCGCAGCCGGGACTGTCCTTGTCCTTGTCTTTGCGCTCGCCAGCCTGTTTGTCGGAAAATATCCGCTCTCTCTTTCCGAGCTGCTGCACGGAAATGAGATGCAGCTGCGCGTTTTCCTCACACTGCGGGTCAGCCGAACGCTTGTCGGTGTTCTCGGCGGGTTTGCCCTCGGCACAGCCGGATTTGTCTATCAGACCGTCTTTGGCAACCCGCTTGCCTCCCCGGATGTCATCGGCGTCTCTTCCGGCGCCAGCGCCGGGGCTGCCGCCGGCATTTTGTTTTTGTCCGGATCCTCCGCAGTGACCGCCGCATCGTTTGCGGGCGCGCTGCTCGCCGTCATCTGCGCCCTGGCACTCTCCTCGCTCGATTCGTCCGGAAAAAACAGCTCCATCGTTCTTGCCGGCATTGCCGTTCACGCTCTGGCGCAGACTGCGCTGATGGGATTAAAGCTGACCGCAGATCCGGAGCGCGAGCTTGCTTCCATCGAGTATTGGATTATGGGCAGCCTAAATGGAATCAGTCTCTCTTCCATCAAAGGAAACCTTTTGATTTGCCTGCTCTGTCTGGCCGCCATTTTTTTGCTTCACCGGCAGATTCTTTTGCTGTCTCTGGACGAGGGGGAAGCCCGGATGCTGGGTGTTTGTGTCGGAAGGCTGCGCCTTTTTGTCCTTTTGATTTCCACACTGACAGTCTCCTGTATCGTCAGTCTCTCCGGTCTCATCAGCTTTGTCGGCCTTTTGGCGCCTCACGGCGCCCGTCTCCTGACAAAAGACAACCGGTGCAGCACGATGTTTTTGGGCGGACTGATTGGAAGCATTTTGCTGACCGGCGCGGATCTGTTTGCCCGCAGCGCGGCATCCTCCGAACTTCCGGTCAGCATTTTCACCAGTCTGCTTGGCGCACCTTTTTTGATCTTTCTCATTGTCCGGGAGGGAAAATTGCGATGAGTTTTTTTTCTGTATCCAATCTAAGCGCCTCCTACGGATCGATTCCCGTCCTTCATCCCCTCTCCTTTGATCTGCAGCAGGGATGCATGATGGGCGTTTTGGGCGCCAACGGAAGCGGAAAGACGACGCTTCTGAAATCCATTTGCGGCATTTTGCCCCACAAAGGCGTCTGTACGTTAGAGGGAACCGTCTTAGAGCGTCTCTCTCCTAAAGAGCTGGCTGCGCGATGCAGCTACATCCCGCAGCGAAGCGGCATTTCCATCGACATTTCTGTGCTGGATGTCGTATTGATGGGGTGCAATCCTCGACTGAAATTGCTGGAACGCCCGGATCATTCGATGAAGCGGGCGGCAATGCAGGCGCTGTCTCTGACGGGGCTTTCCGGAAAGGAACACCTCAATTATCAGCATTTGAGCGAAGGACAAAAGCAGCTCTGTATTCTGGCGCGGACACTCGTATCCGGAGGGCAGCTTTTTTTGATGGATGAGCCGGAGAGCGCACTGGATCTGCACTTTCGATTTGCCATGCTCTGCCTGCTGCGCCGGCAAATCGAATGTCAGAAGCGCGCCGCCATCGTAACGCTCCATGACCCATCCCTTGCCCTAAACACCTGTCACAGGCTGCTTGTCCTGTCGGAAGGGCAGGCTGCGGCGATTCTCTCCCCTTCCAGCGATTCTCTGGAGACGATGGAGCACTGGCTCTCCTCCATTTATGGCCCGGTCTGTCTGCGCCGAGTCCGCGACCACAAAGGGCAGACCCATCTCGTTATGCTCAAGGAAAGGGAAGAAGAATGAAAGCGGTAACAAGAATTACATTTTTCAACGAAAATCAGGAAAAATTTTTCGGGGAGGGTCCTTGCCGTCTGCTCCACGCCATCGAGGAGACAGGTTCTCTCCGCTCCGCCGCACTCTCTATGGGGATGGCATATACAAAAGCATTAAAAATTCTAAACAATGCCGAGCACTCTCTCGGCTTTCCTCTCACCTGCCGGGCAGCCGGGGGCAAAAACGGGGGCGGAAGCCTTTTGACGCCCCAGGGAAAGGAGTGGCTGAAACGCTATGAACAATACCGGGACGCCTGCATTCATGCCAACGAGGCACTGTATCTGGAATTCTTTCCGGAGCAGCAATAAACGCCATCTCATTTTGACGGGAAGACAAAACAGCGGGAAGACGACGCTTCTTTCCAGCCTGTTTCCCTCCCCCATTCCCGGCATCACAACATGGGCCGTACCGGGCAGCGCCGTTTTTCTCAGAGATCATCAAAGCGGAAAAACCGCCCCCATCGGATTGTTTGATCCCGCGCTGCCCGGAAAAACGTGCCGGATGAAGCCCCTTGCGGATGGATTTCTCCGCGTCGGCATTCCCGCCCTGAATCGATGTGCGCAGGAGAAAAGCGATTGGATTCTTATCGATGAAATCGGATATCTGGAATCGTCCTGCCCCGACTACATCGACGCTCTGCTGCAGCTTATGGAGCAAAAACGCATTGCCGCGGCCGTCCGCAAGCAGGATCTCCCTTTTTTGTCCGCGCTGCGCCGCCGGGACGATGTCTTTCTCGTTGATCTGGACGATCCCTTTCCCCGCTCCGGATGCGTAATCATGGCTTCCGGGTTTGGCAGACGATTTGGCGGAAACAAATTGATGGCTCCATTTCAGGGGAAGCCGCTGATTCAATGGGTTCTGGAATCGACCGCTTCCATTTTCTCCCGCCGCATCGTCGTGACGCGACACGAATCGGTCCGGCAGCTGTGCCGGGAGCAGGGAATTGCCGTGCGCCATCACGACCTTCCCTCGCGAAGCGATACGATTCGCCTTGGGCTGGAGGCAATGTCCGGAGAAATCGACAGCTGCATGTTCTGTCCCGCCGACCAGCCTCTCCTGTCACAAGACACCATCGCCGCCCTGGCGCTGAGCGCTGCAAATGATGCGGCTTCCATCTGGAGAACTTCCCATCTGGGCGCATGCGGGTCTCCGGTTCTCTTTCCAGAATGGACATTTTCACAGCTTCTCTCCCTCTCCGGGGAAATGGGCGGAAACGCTGTCGTCAGGCAGCATCCCGATCGTGTGCGGCTTCTTTCGCTGGAGAACAAATGGGAGCTGGCAGACATCGACACTCCCGACGATTTGCAGCGGCTGTCTGACGAATTCGGCTCCTTTTTGTCCGGAAAAATCGGACTTTCGGATGTCGAAATCTCTTGATTTATGCTTTTTTTTCCGCTATACTGTCTTTTGTTGAAGGATTTTTGGAAAGAGAGGAAATCAAAATGAGCAAATCTATCCACGCCAGCTCCGAACTCATGCAATTTGATGGCAAGCCCTCCTGGAGTGCAGCCTTCCCCCAGGCGATGCAGCATGTTCTGGCCATGCTGATTGGCAACATCACGCCCCCCATGCTGATTGCAGGCACATGCGGTCTCGAGGTTGAGGAAATAATCATGCTGACGCAGGCTGCCATGATCATCGGCGGCATCACAACCCTGCTTCAGCTCTACCCTCTGTTCGGTTTCGGAATGAAGCTTCCCAATGTCATGGGAGTTGCCTTCGCCTATATGCCCATCCTGACCATCATCGGCCAGCAGTACGGCATTGCAGCGATTTTCGGCTCTCAGCTGATCGCCGGATTCGCATCCATCTTCATCGGGATGTTTATCGGAAAAATCCGACGCTTCTTCCCTCCGATCGTCAGCGGAACCGTCGTAATGAGCATTGGATTGTCTCTGTATAAAACCTCCATCAACTATATCGGCGGCGGCACTGCCGCGTCCAATGCCGGCACGTTCGGGTCCGGAAAGTTCTGGTTTTTGGCGATTCTGACACTTGCAGTCACTCTGGCCTGCAATTTCTTCGGCAAACACCTGATCAAAGTCTCCGGAATGCTGATCGGCATCGCTGTCGGCTACGTCGCAGCGCTGATCATGGGAGACATCGTTAATTTCTCGAATTTTCACTCTGCGGCCTGGTTTTCTCTCCCCATTCCATTTCACTTTGGATTGGAATTTCATCCGGACGCCATCCTTATGATGATCTTAATGTACATCGTTCAGGCCGTTCAGACAATCGGGGATGTCTCCTCCACTACAATGGGCGGATTTGGACGGGAATGCACCGACCAGGAACTGGGCGGCGCCATCAAAGGACAGGGCCTGTGCGGAATGATCGGCGCCTGCATCGGAGGACTTCCCACGGATCCCTACAGCCAGAACGTCGGTTTGATCTGTACCACGAAAGTTGTCGCAAGAAGAGTCTTTCTCCTTGTCGGAGTGATTATGCTGGCTGCCGGAATTTTCCCGAAGTTCAGCGGACTGATGGCAACCATCCCACAGCCTGTTCTCGGAGGTGCTACCATCACCGTCTTCGCGGCAATTACCATGTCCGGAATTCAGCTTTTAAACGAGCAGCCAATGAACTACCGCAACCGCATGATCATCGGAATTTCCCTGGCAATCGGCATCGGCATCGACGCTGCGCCTGAAATTCTCCAGTTCGTTCCATCGCTGCTGAAAAACATTTTCGGAAGTTCGCTGGTGGTATCTTTCCTGATTGTATTTTTGTTAAACATTCTCATTCCGGAAGACACTACTCCGGAACAGTAACATATCGAAATACCACTCGTCTGATCCAGATAGAAGTCAAAAAAAGCGAGGAGAATACAGAACACCACCGTATCAGCCGGGATACGGTGGTGTTCTGTATTCTCCTCGCACAGCAAAGCCGCAATGAGCGCTCTCGAAACTTAGGAAAGTGAGGTGCATTCCATGCAAAAAACATTTGATTTTACAGAAGGAAGGATTGGGAAAAATCTCATCCTGTTTGCATTCCCTCTCATGATCGGGAATCTGCTTCAGCAGTTTTATAACATCGTAGACACATTGATCGTAGGAAGATATCTGGGCGAACATGCACTTGCATCGGAATCTGGATATTAATTCCAATCGGATGGGCACTGGCGGATCTTACCGGAATCGCATACGGGAAACTCTCTCAGAAGCGGAACGCAATGCGCCTGGATTTGTAAAGCGCACGGCTCGTTCCAGGGGATCGCCTCCGCAGGGGATCAATCCGAAAACGACTGTCCGGTTTCCTTTTCCAGGTATTCCCGGCAAGTCTTTTCTATCACCGCTCTTGCCTCCAGCGCCCCCAGGTCCAGCTCACAGCAGGCCGCATGAAAATGCCCGCCGCCGCCGTGTATTTTGCAAATATCATTGGCGGAAAGGGCGCCGCTGCTTCTCATAGAGCATCGCATTGTTCCATCCGGCAGTTCCCGGATTGTCACCCCAATGCGGACGCCTTCGATCTGTTCCACCAGGGAATTGATGCCCTCCAGATCCGCATCCATCACCCCTGCTGCTTCAAGATCGCTCCGCATCAGAATACTTGTTACAATTTGATTGTCACAGGTGAAGTGGAAGCGTTCGCGCAAAATCGTTTCGATCTTCATTCTTCCCGGCGATTTGATGAATGTGTTAATTCTTCCGATGTGGTAAATATCGGCGCCGGCTTGTGCAAGTCTGGCAGCGATCTCAAACGTCTGCACCTTTGTATCCGATGTCCGAAAGCAAAGCGTATCGGTGACAATCGCAGTATAAAGCAAATCCGCAATTTCCTTCGTAACCGTGACGCCCATTTCCAATATCAGCTTATAAATGATTTCGCTGCACGCACCGCAGTCCGTCTCGATATAGCGATAATCCACATCATAAAACGTGTTGTGGTGATGATCGATGCAGAACGTAAAATGCTTGTCCGAATATGTGCCGACTCTTTGGGGGGAGGCGGCATCGACTGCGATATAGACAGGATCACAGATCGCATCGAGGCTGACTTTGTCTGTCAAATAGCGGTGAATCCGGGGAAATTCGTCCTGCCCTTCCACAGTGACTTTTTTTCCCAGACTCTTGAGCGCCAGGGCAAGCGCAAACGAGCTTCCGGTGCAGTCGCCATCCGGACGAATGTGGTAAACGATGCAAAAGTTATCTTGCTCTCTCAGCTTTTCCGCCATTTCTTTTATGGTTACATCCATTGTTTTCCTCTCCTATCTCAGTGACTTTGCTATAGTTTGCGTGCTCTTTTTTTGTTTTTCGCTTCTTTCCGCTCCCCAATCGTCCGATCGCCGCAATCCCTTGGCCGCACACCGCTTCGCTCTGGAATTTCAGCGGAACATTCGAAAGATTTTCTTACGTTTCCTTACGTTTTCTTACGTTCTATTGACCAGAAATGCAAAAAAAGATAGAATACTCCTTAGAAAAATATCAAAAGGAGTGATCCATTATGAATACCAGAACCGCTTCCCCAAAGGGTCAGGATACAAAAAAGAAAATAAAAAGAGTCCTCATCGGTGCCTTTTTCGCTCTGCTTTTTTTCGGCGCCCTGACCCTTGTTCGACACCGGTTTCCTCAGACCGAATATTATGTCAAAGATTTCTTCCTCCAGTTCCGCCGCGGACAGCTGCCGCAGGAAGAGACATCCCTTGCCCTCGCAGAAAAAACGTACGAGGAGCTTTTGGCCGACCCCCGCATCACCTTCAATCAATCCCTGATGCTGATCAACACGCAATATCCGCTGGAGGCGGACTTTGCGGCAGATCTCGGGGAATATAAAGACAGCGGCGTTGTTATGAACAACTGTGTGATGGAGGCGTATGCCAGGATTTCTGACAGCGTGAGGGAGCGCTTCGGGGAAACGCTATACATCCGCTCCGCTTACCGGTCTGCCGCAGAACAGCAGGAACAAATTGATCTCCAGGGAGACTCCATCGCCACGGCCGTGGGAGCCAGCGAGCATCAGGCTGGCCTTGGATTGGACGTGTATGTACCTTACTTTGCGGGACCTGCCTTCCTGAAAACCCCGGCTGGCCGATGGGTTGCCTTCCACTGTCAGGACGAGGGATTCATCCTCCGCTACCCCGTCTACGGAGAGAAAGAGACCGGCATTTCCTTTGAGCCATGGCATCTGCGCTATGTGGGCTTCCCACACGCCAAAGTCATCATGGAAAACCGCCTGACCCTGGAAGAATACATCGGATTTCTCAAACCCGGAAGCTTCTACCGGTACGAAGACTACATTTTAAGCCGCCAATCCCCCGAATCCATTCAGATTCCGGAGGAGTTTGAAAGCGCGGTTGTCTCCCCGGACAACTGCGGCTTCCTGATCCTTACATTCCAGCAAAAATGAGAGAGATTTCTTCTGATCTGTTGTCTTGTAGGTTCCAAAATCATGCATGACTCAGACATCCGATTATAGCTCTGCACAAACCAGATCATACAATGCCCGCATCAGTTCCTCTCCCCTGCGGCACTCTGAAATGAGTGTCACAACGGAATCCTGATCGGGCAGTACCATTGTTATCTGAGAATACTTCCCGTCTGCCCGGAACGAATTTTGATTCCATTGCTGACACAGACATTGTAACACAAAGCGGGCAAAATTACCACCACCACAGGCAAGGATCATCCCCATTTCCAAAAAGGATCTGTCTTTCCTACAAGATCGGCTCAATGACGGCACGAAAATATTGATCCTCAAAACGTCTGCTGCCTGTTTTTTTTGTTCTTTCTTGCCCGATAATCCTCATCAATGCGCTTTTTCCAATCGGCATCAAGAGACGCGTTCCGGCGCACGGTGCAGATTGCCTCGCTGACGACCTCGTAATTGAGCTGCGTACCTTCCCTGTCAGAATGGTAGTTCACGGCGCGGTCCTCGCTGATTCCAAAGTGTCTTGCCGTCTCCACCGCGTCGATGTTAGCACCGAGGAAGAGAAACTCCCAGCCATACGTTTTCTTCTGACGCTCAATCATCTTTTTCACCTTTTGACTATCATAGCGGCGGCTTGCATTCTCCATCCCATCCGTCGTAATGACAAACATCGTATGCTCCGGCACATCCTCCTCTCTCGCATACTTATGGACATTCCCGATGTGATGGATCGCTCCGCCGATTGCATCCAGAAGGGCTGTGCAGCCCCGAACCGTGTAATCCTCTCTGGTCATCGGTGGAACGCTCTGGACATCCACGCGGTCATGGATCACTTCGCTGACATTGTCAAAAAGGATCGTGGAGATAAGCGCATCGCCCTCTGCTTTTTTCTGTTTCTCGATCATGGCATTGAAGCCTCCGATTGTATCCGATTCAAGTCCCTGCATAGAACCGCTGCGGTCAAGGATAAAGACAATCTCCGTTACGTTCTTTCTCATGTTCCATTCCTCCTGTATCTCTTTTTCGCTTCTTGACCAGAATCGGGTTTTCATCCCGTAGTTCTTCGCTCAGCTCACGATCTAAGTCGTTCGCTGTCTGATCTTTACAGTCTTATTATACAGGATACTGCTTCCGTCGTGGTCGCATGAGAGGCGACATTATCGCTGTACAGCGATCGCTGTACAACAAACGCAGTGCAGCGATACTGCTGCCGGTCTCATCCATGTCCAGGTGGAACAGGGGCGTCAAATCGCAAAAAACCGTTCTTTCTTTACCCCCCGAGCAAACTCTGATCAAAGGCGAACAGCGCCTCGTTTATTTCAAAAATATTGTAGTTTTCATTTTCAATAAAATACTCAATGATAATGTCGAACTTATTGGAATGAGAGAGCGCAAAACCAGCTTTCCCAAGCATCTCCTTCGTCTCGTCCAAAGATAGCTCAAGGGCAATGGCGAAGGCGATTGCCGTGGGCTTAGATGGCTTATACAGCCGATTGCTGCGAATCTTCGAAAAGAGCTTGCGGTCAATGTTCGCCTTTCTATAGCACTGCGCATCGGTCATGCCGCGCTCGTCAATCTTTCGCAGCAGCATCTCAGAAAAACTCTCGTCAAGTTGTTTCAAGGCATCCTCTAACGATTTTGCTGCCTTCGGCACTGCCATAGGAAACATATCGGCAGCGTCCGACTCATCCATCCGGGTGTAGACCTCGGCTTCAAAGTCAAAGCGGCTTTTGCGGAATGCATTTTGCCGTCTCATCCGCTCACAATAGCGATCGGTATGCTCATCCACATACTTGTCATCGATGTACTCGACAAGATCCTCAAACAGCTTCCCGCTGATCCGATATGCTTTTTTGTCAAAAATCACGAGGTAGACGGTCATCTCGTTTTCCAGCAAGAACTCACAGATCGTGTCAATGGCAACGCGGAGCGCCTGATCCTTCGGATAACCGTAGATTCCGGAAGAAATGAGGGGAAACGCAACCGTTTCACACTTCTTACCCTTGGCCAGCTCAAGTGACGTGCGATAGCAGGAAACGAGCAGCTCTCGCTCTCCATGGCTTCCGTCTCGCCAGCGCGGACCTACGGCATGGATTACATATTTACAGGGCAGAACATACCCCTTCGTCATCTTTGCACTTCCGGTTTTACAGCCGCCAAGCTTCCTGCATTCCTCCAGAAGCTCCGGTCCTGCCGCCCGATGGATACAGCCGTCAACGCCACCGCCGCCGAGAAGCGATGTGTTCGCAGCGTTTACAATTGCATCCACGTTCATCTTCGTAATGTCGTTTCTCACAATCTGTAATGGCATACGCAACGATCCTCCAAATCAAACATCATTTTCACAAAGAGTTATTGTCCAAAAGCAAGTCCTTTCTTTTCCATATCTCGAAGTTGTGCCGTCAATACTTTCTGCGGCACGCTGCCGATGGATTTTGGCATCAGATATCTGACTGTTTGATCTTGATGTCATCATAATGTTATAACAACTTAGATCCTTTTTCAAGAGAGAAACGATGTTTTGTCCATTTTCAGCATTTTGGATAAGACATTTTGTATAATTTCTTGGAAGGGGCTGTTGCGGCAGTAACAGAATCATTTGTGATGGCGGATATATCAGAACGGCCAAAGATGCCATCCATGCCCATACTTGCCATTATTGCGATTTCTGGCACACGGAGCAGAACACGCTGCTTCTGCCGCCGATCATACTGCGGCATTCCCTCCGGCCGGTTGACCGTGCCCCGGTCAATGGCAAGGCCCTGTATTTGCGGCTTTTTTGATTTGCTCATATCCGTCTTGGTGAAGATGCTCTTTGCTTCCATCTCCCGGATGATGCGTTCTGACCTCTTACCAGCCTCCAAGATGGATATGCCCTTCCGGGCTGGTACTGTACTGCTCCGGAACAGCCTCATCCTCCTTCGGATAGCCGATGCCGATGAAAATAGGGCGAAGATCCAGAGGGAACCCCCTGAATTTTCGCCCTTATAATGATATAACGGCGCTGCACGTACTGCATCCGCCGTTTTTCTTCGCAGGGATTTTATCTGGATTTATCATCCATTTCACACAAAACGATTTGTCGATCTACCGCCTTCTTCGCTTCCCCTTATTTTCTGCGATTTGATTGAATCAGGGAGATTCGAACCTCCCTGATCTGATTGTAATACTGCGTTAACGTCTCTGAGAGGAGTCGAACCTCCGCGGACGTGCCTTAGGAGGGCACCGCTCTATCCACTGAGCTACAGAGACAACTGTTTTACAATTTTTATTATACGTTCCTTTTTATTTTTTGTCAATTCCCTTTTTGCTGCTTCTCTGCGCTATCCCCATCTGCAGTCCCGCATTCCAGGCGCCGTTTTTTTCCTTATTTTTCCAGGAAAAATCATGTTTCCTGAAATTGCACACGGCCCGTAAGCCACACACTCCCCTTGAAGCGGCGTCCTACTTCCGGTACCCCCATCAAATCCGTCTTTTGAATTACAATTTGAAATGGCACATCGTTGCAGTCAATCAAAAGTTTGTAGATTTCTTCTCCTGTCAAACTGTTTTTGAGCAGCTCTACCTTTTCAATCGTACCCATAAGGCTATATTGGTCGCATTCCACGCCATATGGCATAAAATAAGATTCCACCAGTGTATATAGGTCTGTTGTCCTCAGCTGCCGGTTCAGTTGATGATACATTTGAATTTCCATCTGGTTGAACAAATCAAATGTCGTCGAATCCTGGTTTTTCATAGACTCCATCATTTGACTTTTGTTCTTTGCATACAGTTTCGATTCCTCCCTCTCTTTTTCCGTCTTCTGAATCGGGAGAAGAATTTTTCCCTCTCCGGAGAGACCGGAAAAGCAGACAAACCGGCTGGCCGGAAGGACTCCTGTCTGCGCATTGAGCCGACGCATTTCCATAAAGTTAGAAACGGAGAAAATCAGCGTAATATTGATCCTGTAATCATCGCAGCTTCCAGCATACGATTCTTTCTCAGAATGCTCGTGAAAAAAACATTCTGCGCTCGTGGAAACCGTGTCACTTTCCGCATACGGGAAATAAAAATGTCTGTGAAATTGATTGTTTTCATCCAGAATTCCAAACAAGGCGACACCCATACCCGGGGCGAACTCCCGCGACATCGCGGCAAAATTTGTCTCATCGTTGATCCGGATGACCTCGACATGATCCGGCTGACGAACGATCTGATCAAAGAGGGATGTTAACTGTTTGTAATTGGTAATACATTTAAATCCAACCGATCTAAGGTAATTGTGCATATACGCTGTCCTCCAGAGACCCTTTTTACACTGTATCTTATTCTACTCTAAATCATGCGTTTCGTCAAGACATATTCTTGGTCGGAAATACACCGCTTCTAAGCGCCTTCTCCTTCGATCCGGATTACCTATCGAGATCTGTCGTTTCTTTCTGCACCATGTATTCCTCCAATATGTTCTTGAGGGAAGCCATGGAACTGCCATGAGAACGGGCAATCTTTGTCTGAGATTTTGTTTTACTCAGTGCGCATCGAACCATTTTGTGAGATACCGTACTCGTAAACAGCACAAGAAGATCCGGTGAACCGATATTCTTCAGGCTGTTTGTCATTTTGGGATACACCTTTGCTTTGCAATTATATTTTCCGCACAGGCTTATATATTGCCTTGTCATACATTCGTTTCCTCCAATAATGATAATATTCACAGAACGCTCTTCCTTTCCAAGTAGGTTAGCTTTAACTAACTAACGGGTTTTTAAAAAACTGCTTTCCGGCAGTCTCTCTATCGTCTTAATTCTACCGTATCCCCCATGGACTTGTCAAGAGCATTTCTCCAATTTAAATCGAATCGGGGAAGATTTCTTCCAACACGCCGGAATGGATTTCGATGTTGTCCGTGTCAGCTGCCTTCTCCGATGCCATAGAAAGGAATGTCACCCATTTCGATGATCTTGTTCTTTAATATCGTCACAAGGTAGGAACCAATTCCCCTTGAACGGTATTCCGGAAGAATGTCGATTCCGATCTGCTGCCAATGCGGTGCATCCTCAGAGCATCCTGCCATCCCCATTATGGTATCTCCGTCGACCGCAGCGACAACAATTTTGTCAGGCCGATCCGAACATGGCTCCGGATAGGAGATTGCATTCGGAAAGCGCGGATTTCCATAGAATTGACCGATCCCACTCCCGGAAAACCACCTCACCGGATATCGTTCTCCCACCTCGACATGGCAGCAGGGCAGAAACATATGATGCGTCGGCGCCACCTGATATCCGTACCCTTTCAATTCTTCGTTCAGTCTCATAAGATTCCCGAATTCAAAGAGACGGTGTCCCTCTGCATCTTTGATCAAACGATACAGAAATTCGTGCAGGCATTCGTCCGCCATCATGACAGTGTTTTTTCCAAGTGTCGCCATCTGAAAGAAGGGGATCCCGGGGTTATATTTTCTTCTGCCCTCATTTTGTTTCGAAACTGTAACGATATTATCCTTCGCCAAGAAATCCTCCGGGGTGCAGTTGAAATCAATCGCCAACTGCTGTAAGAGCTTTTTGTCATATTTTTGAAACATGATTCGATCCATCTTTCCTCCTATACCGACTTCTTTTTTGATTCGATCCATCTGGCGAGCCCCTTTGCGGGCGCATCATGCGATCGGATCGGGAAAGATTCCTTCCCCGATCCGATCTTCACGATAAAAACTTCGCTTTCCTCTCAACGAGGATTATTGGATGCGGCTTTGTCTCATCCCAGTTCTGGATTCAACATAACAGCAAAGATTTTTGCCAGCTGCGCACGTGTCAGGAAATCCTGTGGCAGAAGCGTTCCCTGTTCATCCACTCCATTGATGATTCCCTGCTGTGTCAGATAGAGGAGTGCGTCTACAGCCCAGCTGTTCACCTGATCCGCATCCGGAGCGGTGAGTTCTCCGGTTACTTCTGGTTCTCCAAGGAAGCGATACAGCATCACTGCCATTTCCTCGCGGGTTGCGGTTCTTTCCGGATTTACTGTTCCATCCAGATATCCCTCAAAAATGCCGTTTTGCTCTGCCCATACGAATATATCATAATACCATGCATCGGAATTCACATCGGTAAACGATGTCGTTCCCTCTACCGCCGGGCTTCCTGCAATACGGTACAAAACAGTGGCAATCTCTGCACGGGTGACAGCGGCATCCGGTGCGAACAAATCCTGTGCAATTCCGTTCATATACAGATTCTCTACCATGTAGCAAATGTACGGTTTTGCCCAGTGTCCATCAATGTCTGCGAATGCATCACACAGATGTGCTGACTCTTCCGGAGCATATATATGGATACAATCCAGATTGATCATAAACATATCGCTGATATTGTGATGTACAAACGCAAATTTTACAGAAGATCCGGCATACGCGCTTACATCCACCGTATACGTTCTCCATGCTGCAGTGGCGGTATAATCGGATCCGATCTGAACAAAGTCTGCTCCGTCCACGGAGACAAACAGACCAAGTTTTTCCGCAGCATAACTTTCATCCTGACCTACGATACTGAAAGAAAGAAGGTATCCCTCTCCCACTTCCATTTCCGGGGTAATCAGCCAGTTGTCTGGCGACAATGCCAGAAACGAATCATTGTCATAGGAAGCAGAAACAGCTGTCATTGTTCCATGATGTACATTGTATCTCGGAGATCCCTCTGAGGAACCAATTCCCCATCCAAATCCGTCTCCATCGCGGTCTTCCACAGTCCAGGTAGACGGGATTCCCGATTCAAAGCCCTCGCTCATGACAACAGTATAACCTTCCAGGTTATGATCGGCATCCGGGATTGGATCAGTATTCTCTCCTTCGATCACGAGATCCACATAGTCGTTCTCTTCAACCAGAGAGATGGTAAAGTGATACGTCTTTCCGCTCTCAAACAGATAGTCATCATAGCGTCCCGGGAATCCGTTGTTGGAAGAAATCCACATTCTGTCACCCGGGGTTGGATTACAGATTGCCCAGTCATAGACGCCTTCCGGGATCTCCAGCGTCGCTGTGCCGTCCACAACAATCGCAGTCGAGGTCAGAGAACCATCTGCTCCTTCCGGAATCGTATATTCAAATTCGCTGAAATCTGCATCCCCACTGCTTGTCATCGCACCTTGGGTCGGAATTACCGTTCCATACGTATTTGCATCTGCATCCAGAATCATCTGATACCCTGTGCCATCCTGGAATACATTGTGTGCTTCCAAAATAATAGTTGCTGCATTCTCTGGAATCTCCACAAAGTTTGCTGTATACGTTACATCTGCCGTAACGGTCTGTCCAACTGGATTGGTCGGTGTCCATCCAGCAAACCGATATCCTTCATTCGCAACCGGAGTCGGAACATCATCGGCAGTGAGAACATAGGCGAGCGGAAGTGTGAGCGAAGTTTCGCCTTCCAGTGTACCATTTTCTCCAGCAACAAACTGAATGGTATACTGAGAAACTTCATTCACGACCATAACATTGTCAAGCATACCGCAGTCTTCGCCGCTGCTCATCGAGGAGTCTTTGGAATATGTCCAGGATACTTCTGCGGTTGTTTCTTCGGACACGGAATATACAATTGTCTGCCATCCCGTCTCTACACCAGATGTCTCTGAGGTGAGGGTCGAATCCGTCACTCCATTTACACTAAATGTCATTCCATCATACGATTTCTCACAGCTCACATTCCAGTCAAATACAAGCGCTCCGCCTGCCGGAATCGTTACCGTCGTGGAAACCGAAGAGGAACTGCTGTTTACCTGGGCATTTCCGGAAGCACCGTATGTACGGCCATTTCCTTCTGCCACCAGCCATGGGTAATCTCCACTGCTGGAAAAGATCAAATCTCCGCCTTCTGCATTCAGCGCTGCATCCAATGCTGCGTCGGTCACAACAAGCGGGCGGAACGTAACCGTATACGTGATATCTTCCGTAACCATCTGCCCTACCGGATCAGACGGGCTCCATCCAACAATCGTATATCCTTCGTCCGGAACCGGAGTCGGAACCATTTCCTCTGTCAGAATTGTTCCAAGAGGAAGCGTTGCGGTTGTTTCTCCCTGAAGGGAACCATTTTCTCCGGCAACAAACTGTACGGTGTACTGCGCTACTTCACTTTCAATATGAACATTATCCAGATATCCAGCGTCAGCACCGTAACTGATCGAGGAGTCTTTGGAATATGTCCAGGATACCTCATATGTTCTAGCTTCGGATACCGGATATACATAACTTTGCCAACCCGTTTCCTGACCGGAAGCCGAGCTTGTCAGTGTGGAAACTTCCGTTCCATCTACATAGAACACCAGTTTATCGTAGCGAGCCTCACAGCTCACATTCCAGTCAAACACGAGCGCTCCGCCTGCCGGAATTTCCACCATCGCAGAAACCGTAGACGAAGAACTGTTCACTCCTGCATTTCCGGACATCGCATAATCACTGTCTTCGGACTCTACAACAGTCCACGGATACGTCTCTGCTGTCGTAAAGGAGATCGTTCCACCTTCCGCGTTCAGCGCTTCATTGAGCGTCTTGCAGCGGGCAAACGTAACCGTGACAACACAATCCTCTGTCAGCGAATCAAAGGAGAACACATTTCCATTTTGACTCAAAACAGCGGCGCCTTCCGGGGAAACCGAAACGGACTCGATCCGATACCCCTCATTTGCTACTGCTACGATCTGGGAATCTACAAGAGACGCCGATCCCATCGCACTGTCATTTACCTGTACATCGACCTTCTTCAAATTTGCGGTAATGGTACAGTCTGCATCGATGGAGACAATCTGGATCACCTGCCCCTGAATCCGAACCTGAGCTGCATCTGCAGGTGTTACTTCAGCAGAGGCCAGAACATATCCGTCCGCCGGATCCACCGTAATATTCCAGTCCTGCGCGCTGTATGTCAATACTGCGGCAGATTCCGGATCTGCTTCCACTGTGACATTGTAGGAAATTGCTTCCGGAATTCTCATATTCCAATCCGAGTGCGCATCAAAATCGGCATCGGGATTTTCAGGATATGCATCTTCGTCAGAGACAAGAATCGGATATGCATCTCCATATGGATCATAGATTCCAACGGCTGCCTGCATCGCCTCAAAAGCAGCGCCTGCATCCGAACCATTCTTCATCTCCGTCCAGAAGAATTCTTCAAACTCATAATCTCCGACAAACGTAACCGACTGCGAATATCCGTAAACGGAGTCTACGCCAACTTCGCGAAGCGGAGTACACAGGCCATCCGTCATCATACATTCACAGATTGCCATCCAGAGGAAACTGTCATTTGCCTCGTGAGGCATATTGCGGGCAATGTAGGATCCGTCAATGTAGTATGCATCTCCTCCGTTCAACACACCGCCCAGATTATATTCTTCTTGGCTGATGCCATCTTTTGTCGTCAGGCAAAGGTAAGAAGAGCCTCCCGCCGAAGTACCATGGCTGTCGAAAATAACAATGCCGCCCTCTGCCATTGCATTGGCAACCGCAGGGCCCGTCGCATCATGCCCTTCAATCAGATAATATGTACCTCCCATCTCTTCTGCCAGAGACTGTGCTTCCAGGCGGTACTGATCCGTGAAACTGCTGTCGTAGCCGTAATACGGTGCGATCAGATACACGTCACGGGATGTCGTTCCGCTTGCCTTGTCCCCGAAATCAATGACAGACGGTCCGGAAACATAGTTTTCCGGTGCTGTCATATTCCGCGTTTTTTCACGGACTTCCCCGCTGTACAGACACGGAATTCCCTGGACTGTCGTGAAGAAAAATGTATCCTCACTATCCCACTTCAAGGAATCCTTCTGGACATTGGAAGAAGCGGAGACAACATCGTACGCAGCCTGTGCAACGCTCTCCAGATCGCTGCTTCTGCGCAGTGCCGCTTTCTCTGCCTCTGAAATCTGTTTCCAAATGGAATCCACGACTTCAGTGGCACTCATCAGACTGACATTCGGCGTTTTATATGCCGTTTCAGTCTCTGCCTGAGTGAGCGCTTCGTTCGAAACGACTTTTCTGCTGGCATCCGCGGCAAATCCTACGGACGGCAAGCTAAAAATCATCACAAAAACAAGCGTCACTGCTAAGATTCGTCTAAACTTTTTGCTCATCTTAGACTCTCCTTCCCAAAAAAGTACCTCATTTCAGATAAGGCAGCTTCATCATATCACACAGGCGCAAAAATGTCTATATACTTGGGCAATTTTCCGAAAAAAATTCAAAAAAACGAAAGAAACTCCAGACAAGCTGACACCGCAATTGTGCCGCCTGCCTGGAGTTTGTCTGTATTCTATGCAGGATAGGTTCTATGTAGAATCAATTCTATCTTTAAATAAACATCATTGTCTCTTTGCTGCTCTTACACTTCCTTTTTCTTCAAGAGAAGCTCTTTTCCGGAAATCCCCGGCTCTGTCATCTGCATCGGATCCAGAATTCGATCCAGTTCTTTTTCTTCCAGCAAATCCTCCTCAAGGACAAGGCTTCGAACCGGTTCTCCTGTCTGCAATGCCTTTTTGGCGAGATCGGCCGCTTTTTGATAACCGATGTGCGGGCTGACCGCGGTAATGATTCCCACACTGTTCTCCACCAGTTCCCGGCAGCGCTTTTCATTGGCCGTAATTCCGGACACACAATTGTCTACAAATGTCTGCACCGCATACGCCAGCGTATCGATGGACTGGAACATACAGTAGAATACGATCGGCTCAAATGCGTTGAGTTCCAGCTGGCCCGCTTCCGCAGCCATTGTGATCGTCACATCATTTCCGATAATGTTAAATGCCACCTGATTGACAACCTCCGGAATAACAGGATTTACTTTTCCCGGCATAATCGAGGAACCGTTCTGTTTTGCGGGGAGATTGATCTCTCCAAATCCTGCCCTCGGACCGGAGGACATCAGGCGAAGGTCGTTGGAAATTTTCGAAAGCGTTACTGCGCAGGCTTTGATGGCGCCGGAGACTGCAACAAACGGGTCCAGATTTTGTGTCGCATCGATCAAATCGAACGCCTGGACAAACTCCATGTCGGATACCTCGACCAAATTGGGAACGATTCTTCTGAGGTACGCCTCATCCGCATTGATTCCGGTTCCAACTGCCGTTCCTCCCATATTCAGCGTACACATTTCCTCCATCGCCTTGTCCATGCGGTGGATGTCCCGCATAACGGCAACGGAATACGCTTTAAATTCCTGTCCAAGCCGAATCGGAACCGCATCCTGCATCTGTGTCCGCCCCATCTTGATAACATGGTCAAATTCCTCTGCTTTCTCACACAATGCCTTGTGCAGACGCAGAAGTTCCTGTTTTAACTTCTTCAGCAGACGCAGCGACGTCATTTTTCCGGCAGTCGGAATTACATCGTTTGTGGACTGTCCGCAGTTTACGTGGTCATTCGGGTTTACAATGCTGTAATCCCCTTTCTGACCGCCGAGAATTTCAATGGCACGGTTGGCAATGACCTCATTGGCGTTCATGTTCAATGAGGTTCCCGCACCGCCCTGAATGGGATCGACAATGAAATATTCATGGAACTTTCCCTCCAGAATTTCATCACACGCCTTCACGATTGCCCCGGCGATCTTTTTATTCAAAATCCCCACTTCACAGTTTGTAATCGCCGCAGCTTTTTTGATGTATGCAAGGCTGTTGATAATCTCCGGATGCATACTCAGCCCTGTAATGTGAAAATTTTCTGCTGCCCGCAGAGACTGCACGCCATAGTACACATTTTCCGGAATGTCTTTTGTCCCGATTGAATCTTTCTCAACTCGATAATCGTTTTTTTTGTGCTCTTCCATTTTCTGATCCTCTTCTCCCGTTTTTGATTTTTTAGAACTTCTTTTTTGCGTCCGGCAAAAGTTTTGATTGAACTCATTATACAAATGGATTACAATAAAAGCAAATACATATATTCATATACTCGTTATAATAAAAGTCTTATAACACAAAAACTGGGAGCGCTGCCGCAAAGCAAATGAATCTCTTTTTGCCGGCGCTCCAGAATGGAGAACATGATGTTTCAGGGAATGGAATATGTCTATGAAGTGTATCGGGAACGAAGTTTTTTGAAAGCAGCGCAAAATATGTTCATCTCGCAGCCCGCTCTCAGCGCGACGGTCAAGCGCATCGAACAGCGCATTGGTTATCCTATTTTTGACAGAAGCACAAAACCGCTCAAACTGACCGAGTGCGGAGAACGCTACATCCAGTCGGTTGAAAAGATTATGGAAATTCAGAATGATTTCTCCAATTTTATCAATGATCTTGGAGACTTAAAGACGGGAAAACTCGTTCTCGGCGGAAGCAGCCTGTTTACCTCCTGGATCCTCCCGCCTTTCATGAAAGAGTTTTCCACCCGATTTCCCCTTGTAAAGTTGACGCTCATTGAGGAGAGCAGCGCAAAGCTGGAGCAGCTGCTTCAAACGGGCGGAATCGATCTCGTCATAGACAATCATATGCCGGATCCCGCCATCTATGACTCCATTGTATTTCAAAACGAATCGCTGCTCTTGGCCGTCCCAAAGTCCTTTCCGGTCAACGAACCGCTCGCTCCGTTTCAAATTTCCGCGCAGTCCATCGCAGATTTGTCCTTTCTGGCACATGACATTCCCCCGGTTCCGCTCAAAAAGCTGGAGCAGGAGCCTTTCATCGTCCTGAAGCCGGAAAACGATACGCGGACCCGCGCCATGGAGCTTTGCCAGGAAAGCGGTTTCCTCCCGCGGATTCTGTTTGAGGTCGATCAGCAGATGACGTCCTATAACATCACCTGCTCGGGCATGGGAATTTCCTTCATCAGTAATACGCTGATCTCCCGCGTCCCCCCCAATCCAAATGTCGTTTACTACAAACTGGGCGGAAAAAGCAGCAGCCGGAACGTATTTTTTTCCTGGAAATCCGGCCGCTATTTCAGCAAAGCGATGAAGGAATTTCTCAAAATTGCCGTCGGGAAGGTGTGAGCGCATTTTCCCCGCTGTATTCCTTCTTTGGCTTCCCACAGAGGGGTTTTAATGATCCTGCGGGAAGGGATCCGTTTTTTCCAGCTTGCGAAACAGGTTCAAGAGAACCCCTACCGCCGCTGTCGCCAGCACAACTTCCGCCGTGACCTGCGCGTAGGCCAATCCATACAGCGGAAAGAAATAATTCAGCACATAAAGCGCAGGAATCTCCAGGACAACCTTTCGCATAATGGCAAAGAGAAGCGACTCTTTCCCCATCCCGACGGCCTGGAAAACACCTACCGCCAGAAAGTCAATTGCGAGAAACGGAAGCCCAAGACAAAATCCCCGCAGGAAACGGCTTCCATAGGCAATGATGGATTCATTCTCCATAAAAAGTCTCGTCAGCGGCTCCGCGCCAAAATAATACCCAACAGAGATCAGCACAATGAAGCTGACGGTTGCCTTTGCCGCGAACCAGATCGCACGCTTCATCCGCTCAAAGTTTCCGCTGGCATAGTTAAAGCTGACAAGCGGCATAATTCCCTGCGACAATCCCATTCCGATGTACATCGGCACCATATTGATTTTCTGTACAATCCCCATCGCAGCCACAGCGTCTGCGCCGAATCCGGATGTAAAATTGTTTAGAATGGTCATCCCCGTCACATTCAATAAGTTCTGAATCGATGCCGGAACGCCCACGCCGCACACGCCAAGCACAATCTGTTTCTTCAAGCAGAATTTCTGCGGCTGGATGCACACATACGTGCTGCCCCGTTTGATCCACAGCAGCACGAGGAAATACAGACATGCCACGCAATTGGAAAGGAATGTTGCCAGCCCGGCGCCTGCCGCCCCCATGTCCAACCCCCACGGAAGAATGAAGATCGGATCAAGAACAATGTTTAAAAAGCAGCCGCTCATCGTTCCAAAGCTGGCGTGAAAAGCTGCCCCCTCAGAGCGGACCATATACGCCAGCACAACATTTAGAATGCTTGGAACGGCGCCGAATGTGACCGTCCATTTCATATATGCCTCTGTGGCCTGCATTGTCTGTCCATCGGTTCCCAAAAGTGCAAGCAGCGGTTCTTTCCATACGGTGCAAAGCAGGGAAAATAAAATCCCGCAAAAAAGGGAACAGTAAAAACCAAACGACGAACTTCTGGAAACGGTATCATAGTCTTTCTTTCCAAGTGCCCGGCTCATCATGCTGGAACTCCCCACACCAAACAGGTTGTTCACCGCATTAAACGCCAGCAAGATCGGCGCCACCAGCGTAACCGCTGCATTTTCCACCGGATCATTCAGCATTCCAACAAAATATGTATCTGCCAGGTTGTATAAGATCATAACCAGGGAACTGAGAATGGTCGGAACCGCCAGCTGCGCCACCGCCCTGGGAATCGGCGTTGTCTCAAACAGCGCCTGTTTTCCTTCATTTTGCATATCGGTCATCTCCTTCTAACTTTTTTGGCACTTTTCTGCCCTTTCTCCGCTGCATCTTGGCGGCCCGGGAAGTGTTTTCTTCCCTCTATTTTTCTTCACACAGAAGGCCGCAAATGCGCTTGCGGCCTTCTGTGTCAATATGAAATTCCAATTTTACTTAGAAGCAGTAATCCTGTGTATAATAGCGCCCATAATTGGAATTGCTGTTGTATCCGGCGCCCACGCCGAGTGTCCGTGCCGATTCGGAGAGCATATTTCTGCGATGTCCGGAGGAGTTGATCCATCCATCGTGGACATCTGCGCCGTTTTGATAACCGGCGCCAATGTTTTCCGCACACCCGTTTACCCCCTGTCTTTCCAAACGCGTCCAGGGATCGGTTCCATCCAGGCTGTCATGTGAAAAATAGTTCTGATCTGCCATATCCTGGCTGTGAAGTCTTGCTGCCTCCGCAGCGCCCTCACTCCACCCCAAAAGACGCTTTCCATGATATTGCCGGAACGCATTGACCAGATGGAAATTAACTTTGCTCTCTCCCGCAAGCGTTTCCTGTGTATATCGGGATCCGCCGTAGTAAAATTCGTCTTCCAGCAGCACAGTATGGAGAATGTTTTGATCGTTGGAATCTGTCAAAAGACTCACATCGATGAATTCCGGATCCTGCGAAAGTGTCAGATCCGTATCTCCCATCTGCAGCCCCTGATAAGAAAATCCCGTTCCGGATGCGCACAAAGCTACGACCGTGTCATTTGCCACACCTGCCAGGCAAAGATTTGCATACGTATCGGTGCCATATACGTACCAGACCGAGCCGTCAAATGCGGGAAGCTGTTCCTCAGGCTCTCCTGCCGCAGCCAGAAGTTCCGCCCTCGTCATTCCAATGGTATATACAACCCCGCCGGTCACAATCGAGTCCGCAGGCGCCCCCTGCGGCTGTGTCTGCTCAAACCGCATCAGCATGGCGGCAACTTCCGCACGGGTGGCAAGCCCGCAAGGATTCAGCGTCACCTCCGAATTTCCTGTTAAAATCCCCTTTGCATTCGCCCAGGACAGCGCCTCCAGCGCAAAATCAGAAATCAGCTCCCGGTCCTCATAGGCCGAAAGGTCTGCGCGCTCTGACGTATCATACCCTTTCCAATTGGCATAGCGAAACAAAATGGCGGCAATCTGCTCTCTTGTCGTATTGTTTCCCGGATAAAACATATCATTTCCCATTCCGTTTACAATCCCGTTGGAAGAGGCCCACGAGATCGGCTGCGCATAATATTCTCCGGGATCCACATCGGAAAACGAATTTCCCGCCGCCGTTTCCGGATTCCCTTCCAGGCGATACAGCACCGTCACAAGCATCCCCCGGGTCATTGACCCGTCCGGCGTAAACGTCGTATCCGTTGTACCGTAGAACAGATCGTTCTCATACACATACGATACTGCATCGTAATACCAACTGTCTTCCGCCACATCGGTAAACGGAAGAGAAGCGGCATTTGCCGTCATTATTGCCGATAAGAACAACAGGCAAATCAGACAGACCGGCAAAACTTTTTTCCTCATTTCTTACATCCTCCTTTTTTATCATGTTGGGGGCAAACTGTAATTTGACCCTCATATCATGTTATCCCGTCACTCCGACTCCGTGCGCATGTGCAAACGCATCAGCAAGATCGCCGCCTGCTCCCGTGTTATTTCTTCTCGGGGATTCAAACAATGGGCGTCATCCCCCTGCATCAGGCGGGCATCGACAGCCCATGCCATGGCATCTTTTGCGTCCTCTGAAATCTGGTCGGCATCCTCATAGACAGACAAGTCGGCCCTTCCTTCTGCCTCTCCGTATTTCCAGGAGATGTAGGCAAAAATAAATTGGACCGTTTTTTCCCGTGTCAAAGGTTCATCCGGATAAAAGAACATCCCCCCGTAAAGCGTTTCAATTCCTTCTGAGAGAATCCATTGAACGGCGTTCTCATAGGGGTGTCCCGCTCCGGCATCCTCCACTGCAATGGTTTCTTCCGGCTTCGGACTCCCCTCTATGCGGTACAGTGCTTCCGCAAGCATTGCCTTCGTCATCGCTGTCTCCGATGAAAAGAGCGTATCTGACATCCCTTTCATAATATTCTTTTGATACACATAGGCAATCGCCTCCCGGTTCTCATCCTGATATGAAACATCCTCAAACGGAAGCGGCGCCTTTCCGTAGACGACAATTCCAATTGCCTGAATCACGATCAGCATCGCCAAAATCCATACCGTTTTTTTCCCTGTCACAATTTCTCCACTTCCTTTCCTAAAGCTTTCCCATTGCCATGCAGCATGGTACGCATGACCTTTTCGCCCTGATCTCATCATATCATAGAACACCAAAATTGGCAACCTCCCTCGACCGCATCCTCTTTGCCGATGGGTTCAAACAGCAGCTTGCAAATTGTGTACAATTGGTGTATGATAAAAACGGTTTTCTGTTCTTGCTGCACCCTCGAAGAGTGACGTTTCCTTTTCGTTTGAAGGAGGTGATGTTTGTGAACTATATTGTATTGGATTTGGAATGGAATCAGGCAGAATACCATCACCCATATGATCCCCTTACCTTTGAAATTATTGAAATCGGCGCGGTAAAACTCGATGAATTCTGGAATGTGATAGACCGTTTCTCTATGCTTGTTCGCCCATGTCTTTACCCGAAACTATTTCGCAAAATCTCCGGAATTGTCCCAGTGACGGAAGAAGAATTGCGGGTGAAGGGAAGACCATTCCCATATGCCTTCCAGAAATTCTGGGAATGGTGCGGCGACGACGTAATGTTTTGCACCTGGGGCTGTATGGATCTGACCGAGCTTCAGCGAAACATTGCCTATCATCGGCTTCCAAACCCTTTTCGCACCCCTCTTTTTTACTTAGACATTCAGAAACTCTACAGCATTGACCGCTCCTACGGAAAATGCCGCCACGCCCTCGACACGGCAATCGAACAGTTGTCGCTCCCGGTCTCCCTTCCCTTTCACAGAGCCGTCAACGATGCCTATTACACCGCTCTGATTATGAAACATCTGAATCGAGACCGCGTGGAAAAATACAAGTCTCTGGACTATTTTCATCTTCCCTCCAGCAGACAGGAGGAAGTTTACATGGTTTTTGACAATTATTCAAAATTTGTATCCCGCGTATTTGGCAGCCGGGAGGAGGCGCTCCTCGATCGCCGTCTGTTATCGACCGTCTGTTTTTTGTGCGGCGCCAATGTCCGCAAAAAAGCGCCCTGGTTTTCCTTCTACGGAAAATGGTACTGCTGCCTCGCGCTGTGCCCTCGCCATGGATGGATTCGCGGAAAAATTCGCTTCAAAAAAGTTCCCTCGTCAGAGGAACACGTTTACGCGGTCAAGACCATCAAAGTCATCCCGGAGTCCGAGGCCAAAACACTTCTGGCAAAGAGAAAGGAATTGCAGCAGAAGCGCCGAATCAAGCAGAGCACACCGCAAAATGCCCTCACCGGACAGTCCTAACGTCAGCGGAAATGGTGCGCTTTTTCCGGCATGGCAAACACTTTCCGGACAGATTCGACAAAGGCCCAGGGTCATGCGCGACCCCGGGCCTTTGTCAGAACTTTGAATCTCTAGACTTCATTGGATTCATTGGAATCCTCTTGTTTTTTCCACTGTTTCTTCAACTGTTTGCTATAGCGGATCCGATCATTGGCCTGATTTTTTCTTATCCCTCCTGCCTGGCTTTTTTGCCGTTTCTTTTTCTTTTCATGCCCGATCCACATTCCCAAAAGGAGCGCTCCGCCTGCAAGTACGGCGGCAAGCATCCATGGATTGATCACATACAGCTTCCCGTCAACTCCGGAAATCGGCGATGTGTAGTCTTCCTGTTTCACATAGGCAAATTTCTCTTCCGTTTCTTCGAGTTCTTCCAGCTTTATTCTCCCCACAACATATCCGTTCAACGTATATTCCATCTCGATCTCGCCATTCTCCAGCGTTCGAAGCTGTCTGGATATTTGATCTGCGGATGCCGTAACTGGCAGCACAACCTCGCCCTGGTTTTGAGCCTCCCACATTCCGAGAGGCTGGCGCTCGATTTTCAGCGGCGTAAAGCGCAGGATGCTCTCCCCGTTTTTCTGTGCGCTCTCCTGCGACAGCTGCAGCAGCCGGAAATTCGAATAGGCATAATCGAGCAGTCGGTTCGTATCGACGAAGTGATTTTCCCCGCTTGCCCCCATCGTCACGCAGATCAGTTCCATCTGATCTTTTGAGGCATACGTAGCCAAAACCCGTCCCGCCTCCTCGGTATATCCGGTTTTCCCGCATATGACAGCCTCATTGTAGTATTCGGAATCCTTTTTGATAAGCAGATTGGTTGTGCCCATCGGAATGTCCCGATCCAGCAGAGCATCCGCTTTTTTTACGTAAGCCGTAATCGAGTCCAGCTCTACAAATGACGGAAGCGAAACACAGGCATCCAGAATCCGATACAGATCATACGCACACGTATAATGGTTTTCTTCATGGAGTCCATTGGAATTCTGAAAATGCGTATGGATCAGTCCCATCTGTTGGGCCCGCGCATTCATCTGTTCCACAAACCCCTCGATGCTCCCTCCGATGTGCTCGGCCAATCCGTTGGCCACTTCATTGGCCGATGGAATCAAAAGTCCGCACAGACTATCTCTTACCGTCAGCTGTTCCCCTGTGCGAATGCCAATGTGACTTGCCCCCGAGCCGATGCTGTTCACCGCATTCCAGGAAAATGTGACCACCTCATCCATCGTCGTGTTTTCCAATGTCAGCAGTGCCGTCATCAGCTTCGTCGTGCTGGCAGGATAGCGCTCTTCTGTGCAGTTTTTTTCATACAAAATGATTCCGCTGCTTCGCTCCACCACAATCGCGCTCTCACTGTCAATCTCCGGAGCCTCTGGCCATCCCTCCTCCGGAATGTTCTCTATCTGCTGCTTGATCTCCTCCTCTGTCATCGCATAATTCTCAACCGGATATAACAGCGGCAACAGAATCCACAGCACTGCTGCCGCAACACAAACGATCCGTCTTCTCATTTTCTTCTCCCATTCCTCCTCGTTATACATTGCAAATCACACTAGTGTCCACCGTTCGTTCTGCGCTTCCCATCGGACAGATTTCCCCAAACATGTTCCACGTGGAACATATTTGGGGAAATGGTGTTCCACGTGGAACATGTTTCTGCATGGACTTTTCTCTTCTATCGATGTTCCACGTAGAACATTTCTCTGCATGGATCTCTCTTTTATCGATGTTCCACGTGGAACATGTCACCGCGCGGAATGTTTTTTTCGTTTTTGTTCCGGTTCATCCTGCGCGGCGCCGCCCTCGTACTGAATTGCCTTTTCCAACGCGTCTTTTTCCTCGCTGCTCAATGCCATCTCCACCTGTCCTTGCTGAACGTATTTCATGTAGGAGTAGCATCCCTCCTGGGTGTGCATACAATTCATAATGTATCCATTGTTTTTTTCGTCAAGAACGCAGAGTGCAAAGCTCAAATTCCCGGACATTCCGCGGAATGTATTGTATTTGACAATGCCATATTTCTGATAACAATACTGAACCTGTCCTCTGAGTTCTTCGATTGCTTTTGAATTGAGGCTCTCGTGTGCCTTGATTCTCTTATTGTCCTCGATGATCAGCTTGATGATGTCTTCCAGCGATTCTCCATTCCGATTTTGCATGAAAATCTGAAGTTTGCGATTCAAGTTGCTGTAGGAAACCATCATGATGATAATCAGAATCAGCAGTATCATCATACTGCAGCACAGCCCGACTACAATAAACCACGGATCAAATCCGAGAGATGTCAAAAATTCTCCCATTTCTTTTCCTCTCATTCTGCCGCGAACGCAGCTTCTCCTTCCTTATGATAAAAACTCCATTATCCGCTCCAGATCCCCCAGGGAATAGTATTCGATTTCAATTTTGCCTTTCTCCTCTTCCCTGCGGATGATTTTTGCTTTTGTTCCTGTTTTCTGCCGGATCTGGTCCTCCATCTCGCGATACAGTTCTTCCTGCTCAAACTTTGCCTTTGCCTTTGCCTTCTTTTCCTTTGGATGCAAAAGCCCTTTGACATATTGCTCTGTCTCCCGGACACTCAGCCCTTTTTCTGCAATGTACCCGGCGGCCTCCTCCACAAGGTCCTCCCGGTCGATGCTCAGCAGCACTTTCGCATGTCCGATGGAGAGGACTCCCTCAACAAGCATCTGCTGAACTTTGAATGGAAGTTTTAGAAGGCGAAGCGAATTGGCAATCACCGTTCGGTTTTTGGACACTTTCCTGGCAACGTCTTCTTGCTTTAAATGGAATTCCTGAATGAGGCGCCGATACGCCATCGCTTCCTCAATGGGGTTTAGATTCTCTCTTTGAATGTTCTCCACAAGCGAGATCTCCGCCAGCTCCTGTTCCTGGTAGGATTTCACAAGGACAGGGACTTCCTGCAGACCGGCCAGTCTGGCGGCCCGCCATCTTCTCTCCCCGACGACAATCTCATAGCGGCTGTCTTCTTTTTTCTGCACGACGATCGGCTGAATCACACCGTACTGCCGAATGGATTCGGACAGTTCCCGGATACTCTCCTCGTCAAATTGTCTGCGCGGCTGGCTGCGGTTGGGATCGATCTGTCGGATTGGAATCATTGTCTCCTGCGGCTTTGTCTTTTGAGCATCCGTCCGGCGCGTTTCGTTTTTTTTGTCCTGACCGGAAACAGCTTCCTGCTCCAAATCCAGATTCATGGAGATCAGGGAATCCAGCCCTCTGCCCAGACCTCCTTTTTTGAGCTTTGCCATCAATCATATTCCTCCCCTCTATGGATGACTTCCTCCGCCAAAAAGCGGTACGCTTCTGCCCCCGTTGACTTTTTGTCATACGTCGTAATGGGCTTCCCGTGGCTCGGCGCTTCCGCCAGCCGTACGTTTCTGGGGATAATCGTCTTATATATGGTCTGCTTTAAATTGGCCTTCACATTCTCTACAACCTGGAGTGACAGGTTGGTTCTGGCATCATACATCGTAAAGACAACGCCCTCGATTTCCAGAGACGGGTTGAGTCTCTGGCGCACGAGATTGATGGTATGTATCAGCTGGCTCAATCCCTCCAACGCATAGTATTCACACTGAATCGGAACGAGGATCGTATCTGCCGTTGTCATAGAGTTGATGGTCAGCATACTCAAAGACGGCGGACAGTCAATGATCACAAAATCGTAGTTGTCCCGGATTGGCCGAATCTTATCTCTCAGAATATATTCTTTCCGCTCAATTCCGATCAATTCAATCTCCGCCCCGGATAAATTCACATTGGAGGGAAGCAAATCCAGATGATCCACTGCATTTTTCAGCAAACATTCTTCCAGCGTGCTCTCTCCAATGATCAGCTCATATACGGTATTCTCAATTCCATTTTTATCAAACCCAAATCCGCTTGTCGTATTTCCTTGCGGATCCATATCGATTACAAGAACCGCTTGTCCTGCTTCCGCCAGACAGGCTGCCAGATTGATGGCCGTCGTCGTCTTCCCAACGCCGCCTTTCTGATTCGCCACTGCGATGACTCTTCCCATTTTCTTGTGCCCCTTTCTTCCTCTTATGATGGAATCACTCCGACTTCATTCCCGGATGCTGCAAAAAGGCACGTTCCGGAAACGGTTCAAAAGCATTTCCAAATTCCCGTTAACCAGTATAGCATCTTTTTTCCGAATAATCCATATCAAAAATTATTTCATGCGCCTTTTTTAGGGGAAAACGAACATTCCAATGGAATCTCTTCCTGTTTGCTGTCCGGCGCCGGCATCCGCATTTCGGGCATCCGGCTGTGACAAAGGGGAATGTTCCACGTGGAACATTCCCCTTTGTCACAGCGGTCGTTTTGCCGGGACTCCCGCTTTTCTCGGATACTGCCCGGCCGTTTTTTGTTCTTTTCGGATCACAATAAAGCTTCTTCCCATGTCGCTTCCGGGAAGCGAAAAGATCCGCTTCTCCTGAATCGTTCCTCCAAGCATACGGATTCCTTTTCCCGCTTTTTTCACTTCCTCGTCCACCTCACCGGATTTGTAGGAGACAAACATCCCCCCTACCCGCAGAAAGGGAAGGCAATACTCTGACAGCGTAGACAGGTTTGAAACTGCCCTGGAGACGCACAGATCAAACTGTTCCCGGTATCGCAAATCTCTGGCGCCGTCCTCCGCCCGGGCATGAACTGCCTCAATCTTTTCCAGACCGAGCGCTGCAATCAGCTCCTGCAAAAAAACAATCCTCTTATTGAGCGAGTCCAGCAAAACGACTTTCATTTCAGGATATACAATTTTCAAAGGAATTCCAGGAAATCCCGCCCCCGTCCCAACATCAATCAGCGCAGTCTTTTCCGGATTGGGAATCCACTGCGGCGGAAGGATGACGCTGTCGACGAAATGTTTTGTTACAACGTCCTCAAAATCTGTGATGGCGGTCAGATTCATCACTTTGTTTTTCTCTATCAGCATTTCATAGTATCGCTCAAATTGCTCCGCCTGAATGTCTGACAGAGCGATTCCGATTCCCTCCATCTGTTTTTGGATCCACTGCTTTTGTTCCTCTCTCGTCATTCTTTTTGTCTGCTCCTCCTCTCCTGCTCCAGATAAATCAGCAGTACCGATATGTCTGCGGGGGACACGCCGGAAATGCGGGACGCCTGGCCGATGGAAGATGGCTGAATCCGATTCAGCTTCTGGATGGCTTCTTTTCTCAGATTATGGACATTCCCATAGTCAAAGGGAATGCTCAGCTTTTTGCTTTCCAGCTTTTTGAATTGTTCCACCTGCTTTAACTGGCGCCGAATGTACCCCTCATATTTGATGTGGATATTGATCTGCTCTGCCGCATCCTGCGAAATTTCCGGCCTCTGCACATCAATTTCCCCCAAAATCTCATAGCTCAATTCCGGGCGCCGCACAAGTTCTGCCAGGGAAACGCCGGATTTCAGCGGGGTGCTCTTGTATTTTTCCAGGAAGCGCTGAACCGTTTCACTTCCCCCGACGGTCGTTGTTTCCAGGCGCGCAATTTCCTCATCCATGCTCTTTTGCTTTTCCAAAACCCGGCGGTAACGGCTCTCTGAAATCAGTCCGACGCGGTATCCGATTTCCGTAAGGCGCAAATCTGCATTGTCCTGCCGAAGAAGAAGACGGTACTCCGCGCGGGACGTCATCATCCGGTAAGGCTCCTGATTTTCCTTTGTGACAAGGTCATCGATGAGGACACCGATGTAGGCCTGTGAGCGGTCGAGAACAAGCTCTTCCCTTCCAAGCACATGAAACGCCGCGTTGATTCCCGCGATCAATCCCTGGGCGGCCGCCTCCTCATATCCCGAACTTCCATTGAGCTGCCCTGCGCTGTACAGGCCCGGTATCGATTTGAACTCCAATGTCGGTTTCAACTGCCTTGGATTGATGCAGTCATATTCGATCGCATACGCGTTTCGGACAATCTTCGCCTGTTCCAGACCGGGAACGGTGCGGTACATGGCGTACTGGACATCCTCCGGGAGAGAGCTTGACATTCCCCCCAGATACATCTCATTGGTGTTTCTCCCCTCCGGTTCAATAAAAACCTGATGGCGGTCCTTGTCTGCAAACTTCACGACCTTGTCCTCGATCGACGGACAATATCGGGGACCGGTCCCCTCGATCACACCGGAAAACAGCGGGCTGCGGTCCAGATTGTCGCGAATGATCTGATGGGTTTTCTCGTTTGTATACGTGAGCCAGCAGGATACCTGCTCTTTTTGAATCGATTTCGGGTCTGTCGCAAAGGAAAAGGGAACAATTTTCTCATCGCCCTTTTGCTCCTCCATTTTGGAAAAATCAATGCTGCGCCGATCGACTCTCGCCGGCGTCCCGGTCTTAAAACGCCGGATTTCGATTCCATGTTCTTTCAGAGAATCGGTCAGATGATTGGCCGCCTGGAGACCATTCGGGCCGGTCTCGTTGCTCACTTCCCCGTAAATGCATCTCGCTTTCAGGTATGTCCCTGTGGCCAGCACAACTGCCCTCGCGTGGTACACTGCCCCCGAAAACGTCTTTACCCCCGCAATCCGTCCTTCCTCCGTCAGAATTTCTGCCACTTCCGCCTGACGAATGGTCAGATGATCCGTATTCTCCAGCGTCTTTCGCATCGCCTGGGAGTAATCGTGTTTGTCCGCCTGCGCCCGCAGCGAGTGAACCGCAGGGCCCTTGGACGCATTCAGCATTTTCGACTGAATGAACGTCTTATCGATGTTGACCCCCATCTCTCCTCCCAGCGCATCGACCTCACGGACCAGATGTCCCTTTGAAGTTCCTCCGATATTCGGGTTGCACGGCATCATGGCAATGCTTTCCACACTGACCGTAAACAAAATGGTTTCCAGACCAAGTCTCGCGCAGGCCAGCGCCGCTTCACAGCCGGCATGTCCAGCTCCCACGATCACAATCTCATATGTTTCCTCCAAAAACGGCATACCATCCCTCCAAAATTTCAAGCTTACTTTCCCATACAAAACTTCGAAAAAATCCGATTTACCAAATCTTCTCCCACATCTTCCCCGAGAATTGTGCCGAGGCTTGCGTACGCACTCATCAAATCAATGCAGAAAAAATCTTCCGGCATCCCGTCTTCAATGCTTTGACAGACAAGCCGCAAACTTTCTCTGGCCTCACAAAGCGCCTCTTTGTGTCTGAGGTTGGTCACAATCACCTGGTCATTGAAGGAGAGCTCCCCGCTGTAAAACAGTTCCTTTAATGTCTCGCCAAGCAGCTCCATGCCCTCCCCGCTTTTGGCAGACAGAGGGCAGATTCGGACATCGCCCATGGCCGCCCTCACATCCTCTTCCTGCACCGCGCTTTCTAAATCGGTTTTGTTCATCAATACGACAGTTTTTTGTTTTTCAATCATTTTCATGATTTTTCGATCATTTTCATCGATTGCTCTGGAGGAATCGATGACATATAAGATAAGATCCGCTTTCCCGGCAGCCTCTCTTGCCTTCTCGACACCGATCTGCTCCACCCGGTCTTTGGTATCCCGAATTCCCGCAGTGTCTGTCATCTGAAATACAATCTCTCCAATGCGGACGGACTCCTCCAGCGTATCCCGTGTCGTTCCTGCAATCTCCGTCACAATGGCCCGCTCCTGCCCCATCAGCAGATTCAGAACCGATGACTTTCCCGCGTTCGGTTTTCCAAGAATGACGGTGCGAATGCCCTCCATCAAAATCCTCCCCTCGTCTGACTGCGCAATCAAGCGATCCAACTGGGCAAGAATCGATTCCATCTGCACCTTTAAGGAGTCCCCGTAGTGTTCCATGGAAATATGCTCCGGGTCGTCTAAGGCTGCCTCGATGAAGGCGATGCTGTCTAGAATCTGCTCCCGAAACTGTGCGATCTTTCTCGACAATGTCCCTTTGATCTGGCCAAGAGAGCTTTCCAGGGCATATTTGTTCTGCGCCTGAATCAAATCCATGACCGCCTCTGCCTTTGCCAAATCGACTCTCCCGTTTAAAAAGGCCCGCTTCGTAAATTCTCCCGGACCTGCAGCCACTGCTCCATTTTTTAATACCGTCTCCAGAATCCGCTTTGTCACGTAGACGCCGCCGTGACACTGAATCTCCACGGTATCTTCCGCCGTATAGCTTCTCGGTCCCCGCATCAAAACGACCATCACTTCATCGATCCATTGATCCCCGTCGTAAATGTATCCATAATGCACCGTATGGCTCTTTTCTTCCGAAAGACGTTTCCTTCCGCCGGGACTTCGATAAATCCGGTCAATCACGGCAAATGCGTCTTCTCCGCTGATGCGCACAATGCTGATTCCCGCAGGGCTCAGCGCGGTGGCAATCGCGGCAATTGTCGTTGTCTCCATCTTGCGACTTCCTCCATCTCACCAAAATACAGCAAGAGCCGCCACAGCGCTATGCTGCAGCAGCCCCTGCCTCAATTAGTCTTCCTGTTCCAGAATCTTTGTCTCGATTGCGTAGGATTTTCCCTGTCTTCTGTCACTCTTGTAGTAGCGGTTTCCCGAATACCTGCGTGTTTGGCTGCCGGACCCGTTGTCTTCCTTGCGGAACATCTCCCGTTTGAGCATAACCACAACATGGCGGTAAGGTTCTTCCCCCTCGCTCTTTGTGACAACATGTTTGTCTCCCTGCAAAGCAGAGTGAATGATTCTTCTCTCATAAGGATTCATTGGCTCCAGCGATACTGCCCGTTTTGTCCGCTTTACCTTGGCTGCGATATTTTTGGCAAGCATCTCCAGCGTCTCCTTGCGTCTTTCCCGATAATTTTCCGTATCGAGCTTGACCCGGATGTACGCTTCGCTGTTTTTGTTCACAACAAGGCCGACCAGATGCTGCAGGGAATCCAGCGTCTGTCCCCTCTTGCCAATCAAAACTCCCATCTCTTCGCCGGACAAATCATACGACACGACCTTTTCTTCCTCATCGTAATCGGTCAGAATTGTCACCTTCATCCCCATCGTTGTGAACACGCGCTCCAGGAAATCCGCCCCCTGTTCCACCATGTTCTTCTTCTTTCTTGCCCGAATCACGGCCGGCCTGCTTCCGATGAGTCCTCCCAAAATACCGGCAGATCCTTTTTCAATGATTTCATATTCCAAAGCATCACTCGATGCTCCAAGTGTCACCATCGCCTTGCTGATGGCATCATCCACATTTTTCCCGGACACATTAATAAAATCAGACATATTCTTTCCTTTGCATACTCGATCTATTTTTGATGTTGATGATATTATTTTTTGTGAGTTTCATTATACTTCTGAACCATACCGGCCTTGGCTGCCAGACTTCCCTCTTTGCCATACACCTGCGTGCTCTTTCGGATCTGTTCCTCGCGTTTGGCCTGACGTGACTGCTCCAGTTCTTTCTGCGCATTGAGTTCTTCCTCCAGTACTTTCACGCTTGCCACCGCGCTCTGCGAAAACTTCTGAGGCGGAAG
>CASGAH010000027.1 GCA_949299375.1 uncultured Eubacteriales bacterium
GAAAATCAGGGATAATGGCTAACGATTTACAAGGCTCCTCCCACCGCCTAAAGGCAGTGGGTTTCCGCCTACGACAAACGAAAGGATTTATTTTATGAAGGGCAAACCTCTCATCATATTGACAGGGCCTACCGCTGTCGGAAAAACGAAATTGTCGATTTCCCTCGCAAAGGCGGTGGGCGGAGAAATTATCAGTGCAGACTCCATGCAGGTCTATCGGCAGATGGACATCGGCTCTGCAAAGGTGAAGCCGGAAGAGATGGAGGGGGTTGTGCATCATCTGATTGATGTGCTGGACCCGGGGGAGGAGTTTCATGTCGTCCGCTTTCAGCAGATGGCAAAAGAGGCGATGGAGGGAATTTACCGTCGGGGACACATCCCCATTGTCACGGGCGGAACCGGATTCTACATTCAGGCGCTTGTGCGGGACATTGATTTTTCGCAGGCGGAAGATCCCTCAGCGGAGAAAGGACTCCTCCGAAAGAGACTCGAAGAGATTGCGCTTCACCAGGGAGAGGAGGCGCTCTACAAGATGCTCCTGGAGGTGGATCCGGAGTCGGCAAAATCCATTCATCCGAACAATCGCAAGCGGGTGATCCGGGCGCTGGAGTATTATTGGCTGACGGGCAGCCCCATTTCCAGACACAACGAAGAGCAAAAGCAAAAAACATCCCCCTACCAATTCGTCTGCTTTGTCCTCATCCGGGATCGGGCTGTGTTGTACGACAGGATCAATCGCCGAGTCGATCAAATGATCGAGGAAGGTCTTGTGGAGGAAGTAAAAAGACTGGCCGCGATGGGATATACGCGGGATATGGTTTCGATGCAGGGACTTGGATATAAAGAAATACTGGACTGGCTCAATGGGGAGGGAACACTTCCGGAGGCCATTTACAAGATCAAGCGGGATACGAGACATTTTGCCAAACGGCAGATCACATGGTTTAAGCGCGAACAGGATACCGAGTGGGTTTCGATGGATTCCTTCGAATCCGAGGAGGCAATTCTCAAACATTTGCTGAATTGCTGCCGGGAGAGGGGAATCTGGAAAGATGCAGAACAAGAATGCGAAAAAATCCCGGAAGGGAATACAGAAAAGGAATTGGAGTTATGAATCAGAGAGAGATCTATGAGAGAATCGGAATCAGCAGAGAAGTGTATGACTACTGCGAGGAGATTCTCTCGACATTGACGAAACGATGGGAGCAGATTGACCGGACAGCGGAGTACAACCAGATGAAGGTTCTTCTTGCAATGCAGAAAAACCGGGTAGATGCCACACATTTTGCAGCGACAACCGGATATGGGTACAACGATGCCGGGAGGGAGACACTGGAAGCGGTCTATGCGGACTGCTTCGGGACAGAAGCGGCGCTTGTGAGACCGCAGATTACATGCGGCACGCATGCGCTGGCCGTTGCGCTGTCTGCCAATCTTCGCCCCGGAGACGAACTGCTGTCCCCCGTTGGAAAGCCTTATGACACGCTGGAAGAAGTGATTGGAATCCGTCCCTCCATGGGGTCTCTAAAAGAGTTTGGAATTTCCTATTCACAGGTGGATCTCCTCGCGGATGGTTCTTTTGACTGGGACAACATCCGCAAGGCAATCCATGAAAAAACAAAACTCGTTACGATTCAGCGCTCCAAAGGATACCAGACACGGCCAACACTCTCGGTAAAGCGAATCGGAGAGTTGATTTCCTTTGTAAAATCCATCAAACCCGACGTGATCTGCATGGTAGACAACTGTTATGGGGAGTTTGTGGAGGAGATTGAGCCCTCCGAGGTCGGAGCGGATATGATCGTCGGATCGCTGATCAAAAACCCGGGAGGCGGTCTGGCGCCGATTGGCGGATACATTTGCGGGACAAAGGCCTGCATCGATCAATGTGCGTACCGTCTGAGCGCCCCCGGACTTGGCCAGGAAGTCGGCGCCAATCTTGGCATCCTTCCCTCCTTCTATCAGGGATTCTTCCTTGCCCCAACCGTTGTCGCCGGAGCGTTAAAAGGCGCTGTCTTTGCTGCAAATGTATATGAATCGCTCGGTTTCCGGGTCATTCCAAACGGAACAGAGAGCCGCCACGACATCATTCAGGCAGTAGAGTTCGGCACACCGGAGGGGGTGATCCAATTTTGCAAAGGAATTCAGGCCGCAGCCCCGGTGGACAGCTATGTGACGCCGGAACCGTGGGATATGCCGGGATACGATTCGCCTGTCATTATGGCGGCAGGCGCTTTTGTCCAGGGATCCTCCATTGAGCTGAGCGCAGACGGCCCGATCAAGCCGCCGTATGCGGTTTACTTTCAGGGTGGATTGACATGGTATCATGCGAAGGCAGGAATTATGATGTCGCTCCAAAAACTCTGGGAGTCCGGGGTCATTCGCGCACTGAAACGGAAATAGCCGATTGGAGCAGCAGAAAAACGGCGAACATGCTTTGACGAGGCAATCTGTGCCGTCAATATCCTAAATATTTATGAAACATTTGGTATACAGAAGAAAAAAATTGTGCTATGATGGGAGCAGGGTAAAATCGGGGCAGAGAAGTCTGTTTCTCTGATCCGCGATCAAAAGCGAAGAGACGGAGGTAGATACATATGGGGAAGTCGATGGAGCGCAGAAACGTAGGAGAATTTTTTCTGTTTCTCATCATAGGCTTTGTGCTTGGAGGATTTTTGACATCGCTCGGAGCGGAGAGCAATGTGAGGTGGCTCCAGGTTTTAAATTACGGGTATTCGTTCGGGATGCTGGATCCCTGTGTGATTGATCTGGGTGTCATGACGGTGACGCTCGGATTGAGTATCCGCATCACCTTCGGAAGCCTTGTCGGATGTGTTATCACATCCGTCATTTATCGAAAAGTGATGCAGTGAGACAGTATACAGAGGATACGATGCGTTTCTTTTCCCGTACCTGGAGAGTCCTGAAAGGAAACGAGAGATGTCAATGAGAGAAAAACCAAAGCAGATCCGTCCCTATGAGCGGTGTATGGATCAGGGGCCCCAGGTGCTAAACGATGCGGAACTTTTGGCAGTCATTCTCCGCACCGGGGCGGTTGGCATGGAGAGTGTGGAGCTTGGCGCGCAAATCCTGCGTCTGCTCGCCCCGGAAGTGGGGCTTGCCGGCCTTGGAAGACTCTCCATCCCGGAACTGATGAAGATCCGGGGCATTGGGAAAGTAAAAGCTGTGCAGATTCAATGTGTGGCGGAACTTTGCAAGCGGATGTCCAAAGCGATGGCACAGCAAAACATCTGTTTTCAAAATCCCGCCTCCGTGGCGCATTATTATATGGAAGAAATGCGCTGCCTGCAGCAGGAACAGATGAAATTGATCTTGCTCAATACAAAGTCCATGCGGATTCGTGACATGACGATATTTCAAGGGACCATCAATAGTTCGCCTGCGTCTCCGCGGGAAATTTTCGTGGAAGCGGTTCGCTATGGCGCCGTCTCCATTTTGGTTCTCCACAATCATCCAAGTGGAGATCCCAATCCGAGCAGGGAGGATATTTTGATAACGAAGAGGTTGAAAGAAGCGGGAAGTCTGATGGGGATTCCATTGATAGACCATATTATCGTGGGAGATAATAGGTACGTTAGCCTGAAAGAAAGAGGTATTTTGGAGGAAATGTGATGAAAGAAAAATTGCAAAATTTCACAAAAGAATTGCTCCCCAAAAATATGCTGTTCCTGATGACGGTGATCTGCATTGGAATGATGGGGGCGACGCATCTGAATGCGGGATTTGCCGCCCCACTGCGGACAGCGGTTGGATACATTGTGATTCCGCTGCAAAAGGGGATCAACCGGATCGGCACATTTGGCAGCGAACTGTTTCAGGAGAGAATGAATCTCGAACAGATGCAGAATCGGATTGACGATCTGGAGCAGGAAGTGGAAAACCTGCAGTCTCAGCTCTCCTTCTACCAAAACGACAGCATGGAGCTGGAGCGACTCCAGAAACTGCTCGATCTGTATGACAGCTACCGGAACTATGAAATGACCGGAGCCTCGATCATTGCCAAAGAGGAGGGAAGCTGGTATCAGCGATTTACCATTGACAAGGGCACAAACGATGGAATTCAGGCCGGGAACAATGTCATTGCAGACGGCGGGCTTGTCGGCATTGTGACGAGCGCCAGCGCAACTTTTTCGGTCGTGACGGCAATTATCGATGACAGCATCAATGTCAGCGCAATGTCTCAGACTTCACAGGAACTCTGCGTTGTCTCCGGGGATCAGACGCTGATTGGGGAGGGATGTATCCAAATCAGCCAGGTGGCAGCGGATTCCTCAATTGGCAGCGGTACAGCGATTGTCACCTCCAACGTAAGCGACCGCTACCTTCCCGGAATTTTGATCGGCCATGTGAAAGAACTGACAACAGATGTCAACCAGCTGACCAAATCCGGATATCTGACGCCGGTTGTAAACTTCAAGACGCTAAAGGACGTCCTTGTGATTCTCGGTGTGAAGGAGACAACGGTTGAGGATGATTTCTGACGCAGAGCGGAAGTCACCTCAGGGAAAGGAGATGCCATGATAAAATCAATGAGACGGGTTTTCGTGGCAGCCGCGTTGATTGTCGTTTTCTACGTGCTTCAGACAACGCTGCTCCACTGGATCTTTCCCCACACGGCGCCGCCCAATCTTCTTTTGATTCTGACCGTCTCCGCCGGTCTTTTGCGCGGACGGAAAGAGGGAATGATGACCGGTTTTTTTTGCGGTCTTCTGGCGGATGTATTTTCCGGGGGGATGCTGTGCTTCTACTCTCTCATTTATCTGTACCTTGGATACTTCAATGGAATATTGAGAAAATCACTTGTCTCGGACTTGCCGCTTCTTCCGATGCTTTTGTGCGGGCTCAGTGATCTTTTCTATCACATTTATATTTATACGTTTAGTTTTTTGCTTCGAAACCGTCTGGATTTCACGGTTTACCTGGAAGATGTGGTGATGCCGGAGCTGATTGTCACCATTGCAGCGGGAATTCTCTTCTACGGGATCCTTCTGGCGATCAATGGCGCATTGGAGAAGAAAGAAAAGGAAGGAGCGTCAAAGTTTGTTTCGTGATCATCTAAAGAAATTAAAAACATCGTTTCTGAATCTGGTAACGTCCCGGCTGTTTCCTGTCCAGGTCGTTGTCATCGTGATGGGGATTATTTTGATTTATCGGTTGTTCTATCTCCAGATCATGAATGGAGATGTCTACTATGATCGATATTTGCAGCAGACCAAACTGACGTTGTCAAAGCCCGCGACAAGAGGGAATATTTATGACTGTAATGGAACACTTCTGGCCTACAATGAGATTACCTACTCGGTAACAATCAAGGATCTGGAAGTCTACACCGGAAACGGGGAACTCAACAGTATGATTTACCGCCTTGTACAGCTGCTCAACCGCTATGATGCGCAGATCATTACGGAGATCCCCGTCATATTGAATGAGAACGATGTCTATGAATTTTCCGGAAGAGAGGCCAAAATCCGTCAGTTTATTCAGGATGTCTATTCCGTAAGTGAGATTGAGAAACTTCAGGAGAAAGGGGAAGACCCCTATGCCTACGATGCGGAGAAGGTAATCACCTATTTGCGGGACAATCTTTATCATTTCAAAAACATGAACGGAAAGAATGGCCTCGCAAACTATGAGGAAATCTCGAAAGCGGACGCATTGAAAATTATGAACATTCGCTATGCGATGGCCGCCAACACATACAAGAAATATGTGTCCACGGTCGTAAGCCAGAACGTCAGTCCTCAGGTTCAGGCTGCAATTCTGGAAAATCAGGAGGACATTCAGGGCGTCGAAATCGAGGAAGATACCGTGCGGGTCTACCCCTACGCGGAATATTTTTCTCATATTCTTGGATATACCGGAAAAGCGTCCGAGGAGGAACTGGAAGAATTGAAGGCGCAGGATGACTCCTACGAGTACGGTGATATCATCGGAAAAAGCGGAACGGGAATCGAGGCCGCGATGGAACTGGAACTGAGCGGCCAGAAGGGCAGCTACACAATTTACAAAGATCGTCTCGGAGTCGTGCTGGATGTTGTGGACGAGGTGGACCCGGTTGCCGGAAATGATGTCTACCTGAGTCTGGATGCTGAGCTGACAGAGGCGGTGTATCATATGATTGAAGAGCAGCTGGCCGGGATTTTGTACAGCAAAATTATTCTCGAAGACTTTACCCCCACTCCGACAACACTGAATTTTTATATCTGCGTCCGGGATGTGTATTTCCAGATGATCAACAACAACATTCTTTCGTTCCGCCATTTTGAGGAGGAGGACGCATCCGAGACAGAAAAAGCCATTTATGCCAAGTACAGCTCCTACTACAGCGGAGTGAAACGGGCCATTTTGCAGGAGCTCTCCTCGGAATCGCCGCGGCCGACCAGTCAGCTCGCCGAGGAGATGCAGGAATATCTCCGATACCTGGACACGATGCTTCAGGACAACGGCGTTATCGTAAAAAGCAGCATCGATTCCTCTCATCCGGCTTATAGCGGATGGCAAGACGGAAGTGTGAGCATGAGAGATTATCTCACTGCCTGCATTGAAAACCAGTGGATCGATATCAGCAAATTTGACGCCGCGGGAACGTATGCAAGTACCGCAGAAGTGCAGGCAAAGCTGATTGAATACATCGGCCAGGAGATGGAGACCGATTCCGGCTTTGCCAAGGAACTGTATGATTACCTGATTCACGAAAAGATTGTAACCGGCAATGAGATCTGCATTGCGCTGTTTGATCAGAATGTTCTGGAGTACAATGAGGAAGATGTCGCGCGCCTGATGGATCAGGATGAAGTCACCGCCATGGAATTCATGAAGGAAAAGGTGTATAACCTGGAGATCACGCCTGCGATGATTGCCCTGGATCCGTGCTCCGGCGCTGCCGTCGTGACAGATGTGAAGACGGGAGAGATCAAGGTGATGGTCTCCTATCCGGGATATGATTTGAATAAACTGTCCGGAACCGTTGACGCAGAGTATTACAGCAAAATCAGCAACGATTTGTCCAGCCCTCTCTACAGCCGAGTATCGCAGACAAGGCTGTCTCCCGGTTCCACGTACAAGATGCTGACGGGAATTGCCGGGGTTATGGAAAATGTCATTGGCATTGATGATATCATCGTCTGCGACGGTATTTTTGAACCGACCAATCAGATGTGCTGGATTTTCCGTGAGTACGGAAGAGTGCATGGCTCCATGAACCTGCGCACCGGACTGGCTAACTCGTGCAACGATTATTTCTTTGACATTGGATACCGTCTCAGTCTCAATGAAGAGGGGGAGTATGACGAACAGCTCGGCCTGAGCCGACTTGAAAAATATGCTTCGATGTTTGGCTTTGACAGCCAGACCGGGGTGGAGATCCGGGAAAATACGTCCGTCATCTCCGATGAATATCCGGTTGCCTCCGCCATTGGACAGGGAACCAACAACTTTACCGTAATACAGCTCAGCCGATACGGAACGGCGATCGCAAGCCGGGGAAATCTCTATGAATACACGCTGATCGACCGGATCACAGATTACCAGGGAAATGTGCTGGAAGACGTGTCTCCGGAAATCATTTCCGAGATTGAACTGCCGGAGGAGCTTTGGGATGCCATCTGGGACGGGATGCGCATGGTATTGACAGAGGGATCCGCGGCGGGAACTTACGAAGACTTCGGCATGACGGTGGCCGCCAAGACGGGAACAACGCAGGAGAACCGGCTTCGGGGAGACCATGCACACTTCCTGAGTTTTGCACCGGCGGAAGATCCGGAAATTGAAGTGCAGGTGATGCTGCCCAACGCATATACATCCACCAATGCGCTTCATGTGGCAAAAATGATTTATCAGTATTACTTCAACCTGGAATATGTCGAAGATATCATCGATGGAAAGGCAAACGAAAGTGCAAACATCATCATCAACGACTAAGGAGAGCAACGGAAATACAGCATAGAAATGGGGGGCAAGATGAAACAGTTGGTTGGAATAAAAGGAAATCCGTATGGAATAACCCTTCGGCTGAACGAAAATGCGCCATTCGAATCGATCCTAGAGGAATTGGATGTCAAACTGAAATCCTCCACAAAGTTCTTCCGGAATGCCAGTGTTGCGCTGAAAATTGAAAACCGGATGTTAAGCGAAGAGGAGGAAGAAATACTCATCAACCACATCGAGGAGATATCCGGCGTTCAAGTCGCATGCATTCTGGATGACAGCAAAGAGACAACGGAATATTATCAATCGATGCTGCAGCAGGCGGAGGAGATGAAGCAGGAACTGCTGAACTCCGAGGCGCAGCAAGAGCAATGGGACAAAGAGAAGGTGCAGGAAGAGCCGTGGATGGAGGCCGACAGGAAGGAGGGAAACCAGGGACAGTTCTACAAGGGGACCCTCCGATCCGGACAGGTTGTGGAGTCTGAGAGCAGCATTATCATACTGGGAGACATCAATCCGGGCGCAAAGGTTGTGGCCAGAGGGAACATTGTTGTTCTGGGCAGCCTGAAAGGATACGCATTTGCTGGTGCCGGCGGAAACGATACCGCCTTTGTTGTCGCGCTGGAAATGAAGCCGATGCAGATTCGGATCGGTCATTATTTCGGGGTTGAGACGGGAAAGAGAGAGCGAAGACGGCTGCTGGAATCCAAAAAGAGAGGGAACCATCCCAAACTGTTTCCCTCAGAGCCCAAAATCGCGTTTGTGAGCGAAGAGGCAATCTGCATTGAACCGCTCTCCAGGGATATTATGTCTGACATTCGCTACACATGATTTCCGGGGGGAAGCTCCCTTGCGGGACTGCGAAAAAAGACGATTATTTTTGAATATTTTTACAAAAAAAAGTAGAAATATTTTTGGTTTTATTGTAAAATATAAAACAGCTGAAAGAAGAACGAGACAGCTGAGCAAACGAAACAGTCAAAGATGACTTGAGTATGGGAGGATGAACAAAATGAGTGAAGTAATCGTTGTTACTTCCGGTAAAGGCGGTGTTGGAAAAACAACAACCACTGCAAATATTGGAACAGGCCTGGCAAAGTTAGGACATAAAGTTGTATTGATTGACACAGACATCGGTTTGAGAAATCTCGATGTTGTCATGGGACTGGAAAATCGGATCGTCTATAATCTGGTTGATGTGGTGGAAGGGAACTGCCGCATTCGTCAGGCACTGATCAAGGACAAGCGCTATGATGGATTGTACCTGCTCCCCTCTGCTCAGACAAGAGACAAAACGGCTGTCACGCCGGAACAGATGCGAAAACTGACCGAAGAACTGAGAGAAGAATTTGACTACATTCTTCTGGACTGCCCTGCCGGTATTGAACAGGGATTTAAAAATGCCATTGCCGGTGCGGACCGGGCGATTGTTGTCACCACGCCGGAAGTTTCCGCCATTCGTGACGCTGACCGCATCATCGGTCTCCTTGAGGCGGAGGAGATGGGCCGGATTGACCTCATTGTAAACCGCATCCGCATGGATATGGTAAAGAAAAAAGACATGATGTCTGTGGAGGATGTCATTGACATATTGTCCGTGAATATCATTGGTGCGGTTCCCGACGACGAAAACATCGTCATCGCCACCAACAACGGAGAGCCGCTTGTAGGGACAAACTGCAAAGCCGGAAAAGCGTACATGAACATCTCACGCCGAGTGGCAGGGGAAGAAGTTGAAATGATGGATCTGAACGCAGGAAACAGCATTTGGGATAGACTGATTGCGCTGTTTCGGAAAAACTAAGGGAGAGGAGAACAGAAGATGGGAATCTTAGATTTGTTTGCCAAGAAGAAATCCAGCAACGTCGCAAAAGATCGCTTAAAGCTGCTTCTCGTCTCGGAGCGTGCAGACTGCTCTCCGGAGATCATGGAAAAGATCAAAAACGATATTATTGAAGTGATTTCCAAATATCTTGAGATTGACACGGAGGGACTGGACATTCAGATTACAAAAAATGACCTGGAAGGAGGCAACAATGCGCCTGCGCTGTGCGCAAGCATCCCGATCCGGGGACAAAAACGAGATCTGAACAAAAAAACAGGAGAAGTATGATTCAAATTTTAAAAAGACTGAACTATAAGCCGGGAAACTACAACTTAAAATTATTGTTTTATGTGGCACTTGTAAACATTGTCGGGTTGATGATTGTTCGAAGCGCGACAATGAATGTAGAGACCGATATGGGCCTTACGATTTTTCAGAAACAGCTGATCGGGGTAATCGGGGGAGTTGTCATCATGGGGATTGTTTCGCTCATCGACTACCACCAACTGATCAAGCTCGGCCCAATCTGGTATGTGTTGAGCCTGGCAGTGCTGAGCTATTTAAAATTTATTTATCCAAGAGACATCAACGGAGCAAAGCGCTGGATTGTGATAAAGGGACTTGGCACAGTACAGCCGTCGGAATTTACAAAAATAGTGCTGATCCTTGTGTTCGCCGGGCTGATGGCGCGATTTCAAAAGCGGATCAGCGACATTCGGATTCTCCTTCTGATTGCATTGCTGGCGCTGCCGCAGCTTGTGCTCATTTTGGTTGAGCCGGATTTGTCCACAACAATGTCCTGCGCGTTTGCTGTCGTTGTCATGATTTTTGTGGCGGGGATCAGTTACAAATGGGTGATTGGCGTGATGGCATCCATTGTCCCTCTTGCCATTATGTTTTTGTATATGGTCTACCAGCCGGAGCAGATTTTGCTGAAGAAACTGCTGGCTCCCCATCAGGTGAACCGCATCAATGGATTTTTCTTTCCGGAAGAATACTCTGCCTATGTCTATCAGCAGATGAATTCTGTAATGGCCATTGCAAGCGGAAAACTGCAGGGGAAGGGGCTGTATAACGCCTCCTTTGACTCTGTCAAGAATGGAAACTTTCTTGTGGAGGAACAATGCGATTTTATCTGGGCTGTTGTGGGGGAAGAACTGGGCTTTGTCGGAAGCTGCGGCATCATCCTTCTGATCGGACTTTTGATTTTCCAATGTCTGCGCATTGCCCGATATGCTTCGGATCTGGAGGGAAGGCTTATCGCAGTCGGCGTGTGCGGAATCTTCATGTTCCAGACATTTGTAAACATTGGCGTGGCAACGCTTGTTCTTCCCAATACAGGAATCCCACTTCCCTTCATCAGCGCGGGAATCAGCTCGCTGCTCAGTTCTTTTATTGGGATTGGTCTCCTTTTAAATGTCAGTCTGCAGCGCGGGGACGGTGATATTTCTCGTATGGAAGGGAATACCGGATTGATCCATTCGCCCGACCGAGGCACAAAGAGGAAGCTGTTTCCATTTACAGATTGACACCTACAGGAGGAAATATATGAATATTGCTTTTATTTCGCATGATTCTAAAAAGAAGTTGATGCAAAATTTTTGCATCGCATATCGAGGGATATTGTCTAAACATGAGTTGTACGCGACAGAGACAACGGGGCGTCTGATTGAGGAAGTGACCAATTTAAACGTGCATAAAGTACTGGCCGGTCAGCTGGGAGGTGCGCAGCAGCTCGGCGCGCAGATTTCACACAATGTCATTGATCTCGTCATTTTCCTGCGGGATCCCGTACACCCCAGAAACCAGGATGATGAAATGACAAACATTGTGGCGCTGTGCGACTCGCATCAGATTCCGGTCGCCACCAATGTTGCAACCGCAGAACTTTTAATCAAGTCTCTGGAACGAGGCGAGTTGGAATGGAGAGAAGCATACAAATGATCAGAAACGCGGCCAAAGCCTTCCTTGGAATCTGCCTGTTGTGCGCTGCCCTCTGTGGCTGCGCAGGAAGGGATTCGGAGACATTTCTACGAGATCCAGTGGAGAACCGGATCGATCTGTTTGACGGATCCTATGAAACCATATTGTATCGCCTCTCCTCCGGGGCGAAAGACCTCTGCCTTGTTCTGGATTCCAGCCAATACAATCCCGATCTAGTCGAGGCCCCCGCCGCAGGGCGATTTCCAGTCGGAGAATCGGAAGCGGTCTATGCCAAAAATGTCTATGAACCTTTGCCGATGGCCAGTCTCACAAAACTGATGACGGCGCTGCTCGCGCTGAAATATGGAAATATGGACGATCTGGTCATCGTCGGAGAGGAAGTCGTCATCACATATTACGACGCCTGGCTGGCCGGATTGGTTCCCGGGGATATGCTTACGATGGACGATTTGATGTACATTACGCTGATCTATTCCGGAAATGATGCGGCGGCGGCAGTTGCGGCTCACATCGGCGGAACCGTGGAACATTTTGTTGAAATGATGAATGAGGAGGCGGCAGCGCTCGGCGCGACGTCCACCCATTTTCAAAATCCGCATGGCCTGGACGAGGAAGGACATTACACAACGGTATATGATCTGTATTTGATCTTCAACGAATGTCTCAAATACGAAACTTTTCTGACTTACATTGGAACGCTGACCCGTGAAATCCACTACACGGATGTCAACGGAAACAAAAAAGAGATGACAGTCGGAAATACAAATCACTACATGAATGGAACAGCGCTCATCCCGTCAGGAATTACCGTATATGGCGGAAAGACCGGTTTTACCTTCAATGCACATCGCTGTCTGGCGATTTATACGAAAGATCGCGAAGGCGAGTACAGCATCTCCATTATATTAGGGGCAGCAGACCAGGAATCCCTGTATGAACAGATGAGCCGTCTGATTGTGGAGGATTCCCCATTTCTAATATCAGATTTAAGTGAAGTGGGGTAACTTGCTTGCTACCCTTTTCCGGGATCGATTCTATGTAGCAGTAGTCTTAGATTTGATGGCGGCGGAAGACGGCGCAATCAAAGGTAAGGCTACTTTTTTATGGGAGGAAAAGCTGCTTTTGATAGAGATTAGTCGGCTTCTCCTGCGGATCGGATTCTGCCCAAGAGGCTGATCATATACAGCCCGGCAATCCCGACAACGGCATAAATGATTCTGCTGAGCAATGTCATGGATCCGAACAAAAATGCTACAAGGTCAAACCGGAAAAAACCGATCAATCCCCAGTTAATTGCTCCAATGATGCCGATGATCAAAGCAGCATAATCAATTCCCTTTGTGTTCATAAGAAAAACCTCCTGTGTTTATTCTTTTGTAGTATAACCGCTCCCATGGAGATTATGTATGAGAGCAAATGCTGCGTTTCAGTCAATTGGAAAATTAACAGAAAAAACTCTTTTCATTGGGAGAAAAAAGAAGTATAATAGGCAGAGGACGAACAGAAAAAGAAAGGAGTTCTTCATGAATCAGTCATCAGACAGAAAAGGAGGGCGTGTTGGTTCCAAAAGAAGAAGAAAAAGAAGAACAATTGACATGACCGTTATATTTTTTCTTCTGATTTTTGGATATCTCGGAATTCACATTTACCGTTATGCCAGCAAGGAGCGCTTTCCGCTCTATGAAGTGCCAAAGGGAGAATTGATCAGCCAGAATCAAAACTTTCAGGGCTTCATCCTGCGCGATGAAATCTGCTATACCGCTCCGGAAGATGGCTGCATCAATTATTATATTGCTGCGGGCCGGAGAGCATCCGCCGGTTCCACAGTCTATACGCTGGACAAGAACGGAGAATTTTCCCAGATGATTCTCTCCTCCTCGGGAAACGGACAGAATCTGTCGGAAGAAGAATTGGAAAAGATTGTTCAGCGAATGAAAAATCTTCAGCTGACGTTTGACGGGATGAATTTTCAGGACGTATATCAGGCGAGAAATGCCATCGCGGCAGCGGTGATGGACTCTTTGACGGCAGCCGCTGTGGAAGCGCTCAATGAGACGATGGGGATCAGCGGCTTTATCCGAATTGAGACAGAGCGAAGCGGGATCGTTTCCCTTACATCAGACCGATATGACGAGTGGACACAGGAGCAGCTCACCGTGTCGTGTCTGACTCCGAAGGATTACAGCAGGAGCGTCTCAATGGCGGGAGAGGAGAAAGAGACGGGAGATTTCGTCTACAAAATCATTCCGGACGATTCCTTTGACGTCTATTTTCAGATGGATCCGGATGAGATGGCGCGCTACGGATCGGATTTGAACGCTTCCGTTCCGATTTCTGTGTCGGTTTATCTCGAAAAAATCAAACAGACGGTGCAGGCGGAGCTGATGCTTGCGCAGACGTCCGACGGAGAAACCGTGTGCAGACTTTCTTTTTCCAAATACGGATCAAATTATGTAAATGACCGCTATATCGACTTTGCGATCCAAAATGAGGATACGTACGGAATGAAAATCCCAGTCTCCTCGGTCATGCAGAAGGAATTTTTTCTGATTTCTCCGGAGTATGTCATAAGCCAGGAAGGCAGTTCGGCGCTTGGCGTCTCAAAACAGACGGAGTCGGGAGAGACGGTGTTTGCTGTCTTTGATCAGTATGTGGCGGAAACGCAGACAACGCAGCTGGAAAACGGGGAGGAGGCAGAGGAGACGGTCTGGTATTACGTCCGCGCAGAGGAACTCTCCATCGGAGATGTGCTGGTCAGCAACGACGGCGCCACGACAACGCCCATCATCAGTACCGTGCCTGTGGACGGCGTCTATGAGGCCAATCAGGGATATGCGGAATTCAAAATTGTAACGATTCTGCAAACGACCGAAGACAATGCTTACTATCTTGTTTCGCCGAAAGTGCGCTATGGAATTGCTGCCTACGATTATATTGTGATCGATGGATCCAGTGTAGAGGAAGGGCAAGTACTGCAATAAACAAAGACATCCATTGAAATAGAAAAGAGGAAAACAATGATTCAGGATAACATCACGCAAGTTCAGGATAACATTCGCAGAGCCTGTGAGAGAGTTGGCAGAGACCCGGGTGAAGTGACACTGATCGCCGTCAGCAAGACAAAGCCGGTGGAGGACATCCGAGAGGCCATGCAGGCGGGACAGCATCTTTTTGGGGAAAACAAAGTCCAGGAAATTGTAGAGAAATCTCCGGCTCTGCCGGATGCCCACTGGCATATGATCGGACATCTCCAGAGAAATAAAGTCAAATATATCATTCGTCAGGTCGAAATGATCCATTCTGTGGACAGCCTTCGTCTGGCACATCAGATTTCCTCCGAGGCGGTGAAGGCAAATGTTCAGATGCCGATTTTGCTGGAAGTCAACGTCGCACGGGAGGAGAGCAAATTCGGATATCTTCTGGAGGAAGTGGAGGCGCAGCTGATTGAAATTGCCCGGCTTCCGGGGATTCAGGTCAGAGGATTTATGACCATTGCACCGTTTGTGGACAATCCAGAGGAAAATCGATGGGTATTTCGCAAATTGCATGATTTTTCGGTTGACATGAAAGCCAAAAACATCGATAATGTAGTTATTCAGGAATTGTCAATGGGAATGACAAATGACTATGAGGTGGCCGTGGAAGAAGGGGCTACGATGGTTCGCGTTGGAACCGGAATTTTTGGAAATCGCGAGAGGAGGATATTTTGATGGGATCGTTTGTAAATCGTGTGCTGTCGTCTATGATGATGGTTCCAGAGGAAGCGGATCTGGAAGGTTATGAGGATGAGGACGATTACGAGGAGAGAGATTTGGGAAGAAGATCGGCAGCAGAAAGATTGGATACCCATAGGGAAGAAGAGGAAGAACAGGAAGAGCGAAGAGGTTTCTTCCGAAAGAAAAAAGGCGACGAGGATATGGAAAGCGAGACTGCTCCGATTCTTTCGGTAGAGGCGACAAGAAAATCAGCAAGGAGTGTGAGAAATTTGCCGGCAGCAGCACAAGGGTCGTCCAAACAGTCGGAGGTGAAGGTGGTTTCATCTCCAAGGAGTGTGAGAAATTTACCAGCAGCAGGGTCATTCAAACAAACGGAGGTACGGATGATTACACCTCTGACGTACGATGAGGCGAGCGAAGTGGTAAGTCTTTTGTTAGAAGGAAAAGTCGTAGTCTTGAATCTGGAGCGCATCAGGGTGAATCTGGGACAGAGTATCATTGATTTCACGTCGGGCGCATGCTATGCAATGGGCGGAGAGTTGAAGGCAATCTCGAAAAAGATTTTTATTGCCTCACCACACCATGTGGATCTGTCCGGTGACTTTATGAGCATTTTGACGAGCAACAGCCCGATGGACTTCTCCCTGCTGAATTTAAATTCCTGAGAATCCAACATAAATAGCCGATTTCATTTTGCGTCCAGAAGAAAGGAAAAAGCGGCAGGAAAGGAATGTTATGCCAAACAGAATATGTGTCGGCGATGGAACAAATCCGGTGTATGACATTGTGATAGACGGATCGTTCGAATCGCTTTGGGAAGAACTCAAGAAACAAAACATTGAGAGCAGAAGAGTATGCATTGTGAGTGACAGTCATGTGGCCGCGCTTCCCCTGTTTTCAGAAGTCAATCGTATGCTGGACGGGCGTTGCGCCCGTCGAATTCATTTTGTATTTCCTGCAGGGGAAGAATACAAAACCTTGGATACGGTGCGGGATCTCTACACTGCGCTGATTCAGGAAACGTTCGAGCGAAGGGATTTGCTGATCGCACTGGGCGGAGGCGGTGTGGGAGATTTGACCGGATTTGCCGCAGCAACTTTCCTGAGAGGGATTGATTTGATCCAGATCCCGACGACACTGCTGGCGCAGGTTGACAGCAGTGTGGGCGGCAAGACAGGCGTTGACTTTGATTGCTACAAAAATATGGTAGGCTCATTTCATATGCCAAAGCTCGTCTACCTGAACACGGGGGCGCTGAAGTCCCTGGATCAAAGAGTCTATTTGTCGGGTCTGGGAGAAGTCATCAAGTACGGATTTATTGCGGACCGGCCCTTCTATGAGTGGATTTGTGCGCACTCGGAAGAGATTCGAACACGGGACGCCCGCGCACTGGAATATATGGTATACCGAAGCTGTGAGAACAAGAGACGAGTCGTTGAGCAGGATCCGAAAGAACAGGGAATCCGGGTTCTCCTCAACTTCGGACATACGCTTGGACACGCCATTGAGAAACAGTGCGGATTTTCTCTGTACCACGGGGAGTGTGTCGCCATTGGAATGGCAGCGGCACTGCACCTGTCCTGTGCAAAGGGACATCTGAGCAGACAGGAGGCGATGGAGGGGATTTCGGCAATCCAAAAACTCGGACTCCCTGTGACGCTTCCCGATTTGAATGTGGAGCGCATCCTGCAGGCAACGCAAAACGATAAGAAGATGGAAAAGGGTGCTCTCAAGTTTGTCCTTCTAAGCGAGATCGGCCACGGAATGGTAGACAGGACTGTGACGCTGGAAGAGATGAGAGAGGCGCTGGATCAGATCTCAATCCGATCCGATTGAGATCTGATTGAGATGGAGAACATAACCAATGAGACGACGAATCAAATATCTGGCGGGAATTGTGGCAGCGGCTTTGCTTGTCGGGATCGATCAGATCACAAAATATCTCGCCGTCATACATCTAAAAGACAACGAGCCAATTGTAATCCTGAAAGGCGTTTTTGAATTGACCTATGTAGAAAATCGGGGCGCGGCTTTTGGTATCCTGCAGAATCAGCGATGGATTTTTTTGATTCTTACGGTTGTAGTGTGCGCAGGGGTCTGCCTTGTTGTCTGGCACCTTCCCCAGGAACGAAAATTTCTTCCGCTTGAAGTGTTGGCTGTCTTCATTTTATCCGGTGCAGTGGGCAATCTGATCGACCGGGTGCTGAATGGCTATGTTGTCGATTTCTTTTCTTTCTGCCTGATCCGGTTTCCGGTATTTAATGTCGCAGACTGCTATGTGACGGTTTCCTGCATCGCACTCCTCGTCCTTGCGCTGTTCTACCGGGATGAGGACCTGGATCGCATCTGGCCATTCCAAATGAAATAGTATTTCATTTGGAATAACATTTCAATAGAAATAGGGGGGAGTACGTGAGCGATATCATTCTTGTGACAGAAGAGGAGCAGGGCAGCCGGATTGACCGGTTCCTGGCGGAAATCCGGGAAGATTTCAGCCGAAGCTTCATTCAGAAAATGATTCGATCCGGAAGCGTCCGGGTCAATGACAGACCCGTGAAAGCGGGATATTCCATTTGCACAGGGGACTGCATTCAGATGGATGTGCCGGATCAGATTGAACCGGATATTGCCGCGGAAGACCTTCCGCTGGACATTGTCTATGAGGATTCTGATGTCATTCTGGTGAATAAGCCGAAAGGGATGGTCATTCATCCCGCTGCGGGGCATTACAGCGGAACAATGGTCAATGCACTGATGTATCACTGCCGGGATGGGCTGTCCGGAATCAATGGTGTGCTTCGCCCGGGCATCGTCCACCGCATTGACATGGATACGACAGGGATTGTCATTGCCTGCAAAAACGATGCCGCGCACAATGGTATCGCAGCACAGCTCAAGGAGCATTCCATCAAAAGGCGCTATTATGCCATTGTATGCGGCAGCCTCCAGGAAGAGGAGGGAACCATTGACGCACCGATTGGAAGACATCCTACCGATCGAAAGAAGATGGCAATCAACGAACGAAACGGAAAAGAAGCAATTACGCATTATAACGTGATCGAGCGCTTCGGGGCATATACATGGATTGAATGTGCCCTGGAAACAGGACGGACGCACCAGATTCGGGTACACATGGCAAGCATCGGCCACCCGCTTTTGGGGGACGAACGCTATGGCGGACCATCGCGCTACAAGTCGGGGAAAACTTTGATTCCCCTGCAAGGGCAGACGCTGCATGCCTATCTGCTCGGATTTGTCCATCCGCGAACCGGACAATATATGGAATTCTGTGTGGATCTTCCCGCATACTTTCAAGCCCTGATCTCTTCTCTGAGAGGCGAATCACAAAAACGGTAAAAAAACTGTACATTCGTCGAAAAATGAGGTACAATAGAAGAGAGAAGCAACGTCGTACTGGAACCCCCGCAATTTTGGGGTGTATGTGGAAAAGGAGGAATCTCATATGAATGGAAATACCATTGTCACCATCAGCCGTGAGTGCGGAAGTGAAGGACGGATTGTCGGGATGAAGCTTGCGGAGAAGATGGGAGTCAAGTGTTATGACAAGGAATTGATTGCTCTGGCAGCGAAGGAAAGTGGTCTGTGCGAAGATATCATTGCCAAGATGGATGAAAAACCGACCAACAGCTTTCTCTATTCCCTTGTCATGGACACGTATTCCAACAACTTAAGTTCCCCGTATCTGAACCTTCCGATGAATCAGAAAGTTTTTCTGGCGCAGTTTGAAGCCATCCGGAAACTGGCTTCCAGAGAATCGTGTGTAATTGTCGGACGCTGTGCGGATTCTGCGCTTGAGGACGACCGGGATGTGTTCAGCGTATTTATCTCTGGAAATATGGGGGACAAGATCCAATACATCAAGGAAGCCTACCAGGTGAGTGAGGCAAAGGCACGAGACATCATCGTAAGAAACGATAAGAAGCGCTCCAATTACTACAACTACTATTCCAACAAAAAATGGGGAGATGCCAGAAGTTACAACATCTGTCTAAATACCAGCGTTCTCGGCCTGGATGGAACTGTTGATATCATTTTGAAATGTCTGGAATGGAAGAAGAAACAGCAGAGAAAAGAATCGTGAGAGAAGACGCGGGAAGAACGACGAAGGAGCAAATAACGCAATCGATATGGACACGATGAGAGTAATGATAACAGACTCCGAATGGAAGATCATGGAGCTTCTATGGGAGCGGGAGCCGATGACCATTACACAAATGACAAAAGCCCTTCAGGAATCAACAGGATGGACAAAGCATACCATTATTTCTTTTCTCAAAAGAATGGAGGACAAAGATGCGGTCTTTTATGAGGATACCGGAAAGGCAAAGCAGTACTACACATTGATTTCCAGAGAAGATGCGGTGAATGAGTTAATCCGGGAATTTATCCGAAAGGTATCCAACGGGAATGCCGCTCTGGCCATCCGGATGGTGATCGAAGCGAGTGAATCAGAGCTTTCCGGAGATGAAATTGCTTTTTTGCAGACTGTTCTGGGGGAACGTCAAAAAAGAGCAGCAGACAGTTCTGACGGAAATTGATTGGGGGAAGTCGAGGGATTGAGAAGAAAATGACAGATGGGGTGAAGACAAAGACAAAGCCATTCGGAAGAAGGAAAACGTTCTCCGAATGGCTTTGTCTTTGTATGGGAAGGAATCGAACGGGAAAGTCAATGTCCGAAAGAAAGGTTGATTGAGGGCCGAAAGAGACTGATTGCCTTCCCGATGATATCCACCTCCGTCACAAGAATCGGTTCCATCGCATCATTTTCCGGCTGAAGGCGATAGTAGCCGTCTTCTTTGTAAAATGTCTTTACGGTTGCGGAGTCTCCCACGCGCGCAACGACGATTTCACCGTTGGATGCAGTGCTGCACGCGGCGACGAGAAGCATGTCTCCGTTGTAGATTCCCGCACGGATCATGCTGTCTCCCTTTACATGAAGAAGGAAGACTTCCTTTCCCGGAGGAATCAACTCTGCGGAGAGAGGAAAATAGCTCTCAATGTTCTGGAGTGCAAGAATCGGCTGCCCGGCAGCGACCTGGCCAATCACAGGAATGTTGACGATTTCTCTGCGGAAGGCCTGAAATGAATCATCCAAAATCTCAATGGCTCTCGGCTTTGTCGGATCCTTGCGGATATATCCATTTCTCTCAAGTGCCTCCAGGTGGGCATGGACAGAGGACGTTGATTTCAGGTGGACGGCATCGCAAATCTCACGGACAGAAGGCGGGTAACCTCTGCTCATGATTTGATTTTTCATATATTCTAAAATCACACGCTGCTTTGCTGAAATTTTCCCATAAGACATAATCAGATCTCCTTTTTGTCGCTTTTATCCATTGTATCATATTTTCACCTAAAATGCAAACAAATGTTCCGCATTCAAGATGCGCCTGGCAGCTATCACACATAAACAAACGCGACTGGAGTTTAAAAACTTCAATCGCTTTTGTTTGGTATTGATTTAGATGATTATTTTGTCATTATAATTCCGGTCCTGCACTAACAAGCGCTTTTCCTGCTGGGTTCCCTTCATACTTGGCAAAATTCTTGATGAATCTCTGTGCCAGATCTTTGGCCTTTTCTTC
>CASGAH010000028.1 GCA_949299375.1 uncultured Eubacteriales bacterium
GGAATCTGTTCAAACAGTTTGTGATAAAATGCAAAGTACAGTTCCTTCTCCAAAAGCTTCGGGATCAGCGCTTCTGCCGTCTCGCGCATGGAGTCCGTCCAGTCTGTCTGCTCCGACAAGTACGAAAGCTTTGCCAATATGCAGATCAGAGGGGGATTTTTCTCAAACAGCCGCTCCAAAAACGGCTCCCGCATCCACTGTTCCAGCGCGCCATTTTGCAGGGCAAAGTATTGATGGCATAAAATTGCATACGCCGCTCTCATCAAAAGCAGATCCGGCTCCTGCGCAAGCTGCAAATACCAGGAAAAAAACAGATCCAGTCTCTCCCACATTCCGGAGAAAATCGACTGCACGAGAAGCCGCTCCGGCATCCGATAGACCGAACATCCCGCCTGAATGCTGTTTTGCAGGACAAACGCCATCTCCTCCTGGCTTCCCGTATAGAAGGCGCACAGATATTCCAGCCCTTCCCGAAAAGAAGGGTCTTCCCAGACAATGGATTTGGCAAGTGCCGTCATGCGCCAATCCGCGCCCTCGCCCGGGCTGTTTTCATACCAGAGAGAAAAAAATTGTTTGCGGCAGTCCAGATCCAGTCCTTCCCAGCCGATTTTTTTCACATTTTCCCGGGCTTTTTCCAGAAATCCTTTCGCAATCAGCATCCACATCACGTTTTGCTGGCGTTTCGCATCGAGAGTGGATATGTCCAGACCAAGCAGGATCCCATCGCCTCCCTCATACTCTGGATGGTCATAGCAAAACGCTGCCATTTCCTGTACAATCCAATCGACAAACGGCGCCGACACCGGAAGCTGTTCTGCAAGCCAAAGCAGCTGACTGGCATCCTCCTCCTTCTTCAGTCCGCCGTCCGCCAGTCTCTGCAGCCGAGGCACCTGAATGCCAAAATGAGACGGATTGCTTGCCTGACATGCCGCTTCTAAATCCTCCCGGGAAAGCCATGGCCTCGCCTGCAGGCGGGACAGCACAGAGCGCTTGCCTTCCGCATCCTCCTGAAAGAGCAAAACCTGATCGCTGTGCAGCGGAGCGTTTGCCATTTTCTCAAAGTCATCCCCCTCACAAAAGCAGGGAATCTTTTTCTCTATGTCCAGCTGCGGATACCGCACAATCAAATAGCGCGTTCCAAAATCCAGTCCAATCACCCGCTTCATGTGCAGCAGTTCAATCAGCTGTTCCGCCATTCTCCGGTCAACCAGATCGGGGTGAATCATGCATCGGTATAAATAGGCGAGATTGTCACTGATATTTCCCAGAAGAATTTGTTCCGCCATAAACTTCTCAATGCGGCTGTCGTACATTCCGCAGATGCGCTTGTCGGACCGATAAAACTGGTACACATTCGTGTAGAGTTTTTCCCGCAGCGCCGCTTCCAGGTTGTCATCATACGAGTAGTACAGCAGCACCTGTTTCAGAAATGGCTGATACGAGGCGTCCGGGGCGGAGAGGAGATAAAAGCGGGCAAGCCCTTGCCGGTTGAAGTTCTCCTTCATCCCCAGCTCGTACCAGGAGAAGAAGTTCCGGCTCCTTTTGTCGTGGGAAATCAACACTGCAATGACGGCCTCAAGAATGGTCCGGTTCTGCGTTCTCCCGTACATGCGGGACAGCATGTGAAACATAAACCAATGCGGCTTCTCCTCCTCCAGCACCTGTGATGCAGCCTGCACCATCACTTCCAGGGAAAGGCAGTCGTAGTTGACGCCAAAATAGAGTGCCTGCCTCTGGAAAGCGTTTTCTATGTGAAGGAAATCCGGAATGGAGCAGAGAACCTGACAGGCTTTCCAGTACAAAAGCGGGCTGTGAATTCCCTGATGGAAAAACGATTCCAGCTCCTTGAGTATTTTCCCGGGCTTCCCGATCCACTGCGGGTCGATCTCTGCGAGATAAAAAAAGACAAGCGGATCCTTTTTTCTCTTGTAATCATCCCGAAGGGCCTGACAGCCTCTCTGGTCGGATTCAGAACCGCTTAGCTCCTCTTCCAGGTACAGCTCCAGCTGGTACCAGCGCGGCTCTTCGTACCTTCTGCTGAAAATGCTGCCTTTTACCTGGTGCAGCAGCGCCATCGCCCGCTCTCTCTCTCCGGCTTCCATCCAACCGGCGGCCTGAATCAGGGGAAGACTCCACTTCTGGGGATATCGCTCCCACAGTTGTTGAGACAGCTCCGCCAGGCGGATCCCTTCTTCCCGCCATCGTTTTCCCTGCCATCCGGCATTTTTGCGCGTTTTCCCGGCAAGCACTGCCGCAATCGCCTGCATCATCGATGCCTTGTCGCTTTGCATCTGCACGTATTCCGCTGTGCGTCCGCTTCCTTTTTGAATCCGAATCGGATGAATCGACACCCGCTTCCCGTCGCTCCACTCCACGACGGCTTCGTTGCATCCGCCGTGGAGCCGCTCCTTTCTCACGGGAATGGCCACATACGCGCAGCGCACGCCGTCAGGGCCTTCCTCTGTCAACTCCGCTGTCGTCCATTTTCTGCTGAGAGGAAGAAACGACTCTTCTTTTGCGCTCTCCTTTCGCGTACTCCCTGTAATCTCTGCGTATCCCCACTCCTTCTGACTTAAGCGAAACACGACCTCGTCAATTTCGCGGGAAGTCTCCTCCGTGACGTTCTCCACCTCAATGACTGCGGCGTTTTTCCATCCGAGCGCCGTAAGGAACGATTCCAGCGCATACGCCGGGTTTGTTCCCCGGATGAGTCCCTGGTACAGCCCGTACAGCTTCAGATCTGAAAAAAATGCGCAGCGGGAAAACAGGGGGGAGACAAACAAAACTTTCCCTTCCTCCCAGTCGCTTTGTGCTATCCGGGCAAATTCTTCCGCTGTCTTCGGCAGCTGCCGCTGCGTCTCCTCCGCCGACACGATCGAAATCGAGTACGGGATTCCCATCTCTCCCGCCTCCGTCACAACGGTAAGCTGTCCCTCGATTGTTTTTTCCGACTCCCCCGCTCCGGTTCTGATTTCCACAGACACCCGGCAGACGTACCCGGAAAATCCATTTCCGGATCCGATGTCGAGATGCGGGTCCGACGCCAGGACGAGTCCTTTTACGGGGAATTCTCCCTGAGAGCGAATCATCAGATCACAGGAAACACTCTTTCCGGCAGTGACCGTCCGCTCAATTGCCTCCGGTGTGACGCGAAACGCCGGGGGTGTTTTGACAATTTCCCCTTTTGCTATCTGGCTTATCCGATCTTTCACTGCCTCTCCTTTTCCCGATCTATTGTCTGCTGTATTCTGGAGCGCACAAGCTGTGCGATTTCTGTCGTTTTCATTCCGCAATAGGATTCGTATAAAATGGGAGGCAGATAGTGAATCTGCACGGTCACCGGTTTGACAGACCCCGTATCAAATGCCTGGTAGGAGTCAATCAATGCCACCGGAACAATGGGAGCCTTAGCTTTCATGGCACACTTAAAACTCCCTCCCTTAAATTCCAGCAGCTGATTCCCATTGCGGGAGCGGGTTCCCTCGGGAAAAATCAGGCAGTTGTCGCCGTTTTTGACCGCCTCTGCCATCTCCCCGATGACTTTGATGGAGCCGCGAATGTCCTCCCGGTCCATACAAAATCCCCGCATCAGCAGACGCACTTGCTTTACGAGAATGACGTTGCACACTTCCTTTTTCATGACCGGACGAAACGGCCTTGGACAGCTTTCCAAAAACGCAAGCACATCGTACAGTCCTTGATGATTGGGAAAGAACACAAACCCATCTTCCTTGGGAATGTTCTCCGTCCCATGTGCCTCGATGGTCACCTTTCCGGACCGGTTGGCAAGAATGGTGAGTTCCCGCAGCAGCTTGTAACATTTCTCCGCGTCATAGCGGTCCAGATGCCAGCTGTACCACCAGATTCGAAAAAAATAGATCGGCGCCAGATAAAAGCGGCGCAATATCATATACGCGATCCGTCTCATCGCAATCCTCCCTTCCTTTTACAGCCGAACGCCATCGACAAAGACATCCTTCACCTGCGTCGAAATCTCAAAGGGGCATCCATCCGCAATGACAAGGTCTGCATCTTTTCCGACTTCCAGCGAGCCGACCCGGTCTTCCACGCCAATGTGTCTGGCCGGGTGAATCGTAATCGCCTTGAGCGCCTCAAACGGATCCATCCCCGCCTTCACCGCCCACCCGGCACAGAGCGGAAGGTAATGCTGCGGCGTCACCGGAGCATCGGTGATAATGGACACCTGACATCCCGCCTTGCTCAAAATGGCCGGCGTCTCCCATGTCTTGTTGCGAAGTTCAAACTTTGTCGCATTGCCAAACGACGGTCCCACAGCGAGCGGCACCTGCTCCCTGGCCAGCTCCTCGGCTGCCAAATGTCCTTCGGTCACATGCTCCAGCGTAATGCGCAGATTGAATTCTTTTGCAATGCGCAGCGCTGTAAAAAAGTCGTTCGCCTGATGCGCGTGTGCTTTCAGCGGAATCTCCCGCTTCAGCACAGGGATGAGCGATTGGTATTTCATATGGAATGGCGGGCGCTTCGACACGTCATCCCCTGCCGCTTCCAGCCGCTCCATGTAATCTTTCGCCCGGTAAAGCGTATCACGCAAAATGGCTGCCGTGGACATCCGCGTGCTGTCACACGATTTCTCATAGCAGCGCTTTGGGTTCTCTCCGAAGGCACATTTCATGGCAATCTCGGCTCGAATCACCATCTGCTCTACCCGGGTCTTTCTCGGCGTCTTGATTGCCGCAAACGTTCCTCCCAGCACATTCGCGCTTCCAGGGCCCGTGGCAACGGTTGTCACCCCGGCTTTTGCCGCCGCCTCCAGCATCGGATCCCACGGCTGAATGCCGTCAATGGCGCGAAGCTGCGGGCTGCATATGTCATTCATCTCATTGTAATCTCTTCCCTCATATCCGATTCCATACCCGTTCAGCCCAATGTGGCTGTGCGCATCGATAAATCCAGGATACACTCGGCATCCCGAGGCATCGTATTCCTCCATTTGCGGTTCCACTGGAATTTGCGGGGCAATGGCTGCAATCTTGCCATCGCGAATCAAAATATCCCCCTTGTACGGGTGCGGTGTGACAGCATCATAAATCAATCCGTTTTTTATACACAATAAAGTCCGATTCATAGCGTACTCTCCCTTTCTGCACAAGTCTGTTTCTGTCTATTTTACCATGATTTGTGTATTTTGGCTACTAAAAAATGTTGGAATCCCGGTCGGCATCCGCCAAAAACACGCGCTCCAGGCGCAATTCCAGGCACAGCCTACGCACCGTCAAACGGGTGATTTCATACTGTAATAGTGAAAATACTTCTCTTTTCAGAAAGGAATTGCGATGGATTTGTATCACGGACCGAAAGGTTCCGATTATCGAAGATATTCTACACCTCGGGAACGGACTTTGCGGCAGGGATGCTGCCCGGTCTCTCCTCCTTCTTCTCCGCTCTTTTGGAGTGAACCGTCACCGCTTGCTATGGCATATGTCCCGATGCAGCCGTTTCAGAATCTCTATGATATGGAAAAAGCGCTCCAGAGAGGAACGCTGTTTTCCGAGCTTGATTTTCCTTTTGAAATTGGATTTTGTGCCAGGGGGTGTGGGTGCCAATGAGTGAACAAAAACAGCTTATGAATCAGCTTACCTCCATCAGCTTCGCCATGGACGACACCGTTCTGTTTTTGGATACCCATCCGGATTGCCAGGAGGCGATGGAGCATTACCGGAAGCTGCGGAAGATGCGCAGCGAAGTTCTGCACACCTATGAGACGAAATTCGAACCGATCAGCAAATATGATGTTCATGGCTCAGGATGTTTCCAGTGGCTGAACTCCCCGTGGCCGTGGGAAGGAGGAAATTGCCCATGTGGAATTATGAAAAACGACTGCAGTACCCGGTAAACATTACCCAGTGCAACCCCAAACTGGCGCAGGTCATCATCACACAGTTTGGCGGGCCGGACGGGGAACTGGCAGCCTCCCAGCGCTATTTGGCACAGCGGTATACGATGCCAAACAACGTGTGCAAAGGACTTCTCACAGACATCGGTACAGAAGAACTGGGTCACATGGAGATGATCTGCGCCATCGTCTACCAGCTGACCAAAAACCTCTCCGTGGAGGAAATCAAAGCGTCCGGCTTCGACAAGTACTATGTGGATCATACAACCGCCCTCTGGCCTCAGGCGGCGAGCGGTACTCCCTTTACGTCCTCTTACTTTCAGTCAAAAGGGGATGCCATTACCGACCTTTTTGAGGATATGGCAGCAGAACAAAAGGCAAGGACGACGTATGACAACATCCTCCGTCTCATCGACGACCCGGAAATCTGCGATCCGATTCGCTTTTTAAGGGAGCGGGAAATCGTCCATTTCCAAAGATTCGGCGAAGCGCTCCGACACGTTCAGGAGAATCTAAACTCCAAGAACTTCTATGCGTTCAACCCCGAATTTGACCGCACGAAGAAAAAATAAGCAAAAGCTCACCTTGCGGCATCGCCGTTTGATGACAGCGGATCCGAATCCGTCTGCCCGTCAACTGTCTCATCGGAGGAGCCTTCCGGCTTTCCCTCCAGTGAGACGCTTGACGGGCGCATCGCACAAAACATCGCCCATTTTCTTTTGCGGGCCGCCATCAGAATCGTCCCCGCAAAGGCAATGACACCCCACAAAAAAACGACAGGCATCCACCCGAACTGTTCTGAGACTGCGCCAAATCCGTAGGTTGACAGCGCGCTCCCAAGATATGTGGCAGCATTTAACACACCTGAGACGAGAGAGACGTTGCCGAAGGCGGCAAAATGTCCCGGAACCCGGCTGACAAGCATCAAATTGACCCCATACATGCACCCTGTAATGAGCATCATCATGCTGATACACACAACCGGGGAGCGATCCCATGCCGAAAGCGCAATCCATGCGCCAACCGTTCCAAGGAAAAACAGCAGTCCGCCGGTGCGAAGTTCGTTTTTCATCTTCGACAGAAGCCTCGATGCCGCCATCATGGAGAGGACGCTGAATGCAGGGAGAAGGGACGCCGACAAAATAGACTGTGCTGAATTCATTCCAAACATTTCAGACAAATAGACGGGCATCCATGTGATAATGCCGTCTTTTAACGTCCCATGCAATACAATGGCCGCCAGAAGCGAGAGGAGCGGCGTCTGTGCAAAAAGTGTTCGCAGCGAGACCGATTCCCGGGAGGGCAACTCTTGACATCCGCATTGCCCCGTACACAATTTGTTTTTTCCGTTTTGACTCTTCCAGAAAATGGCTGCGGCAAATCCTGCGGCCGCTGCCGCATAAAACACCAGCCTCCAGCCGGAAAAGTGAATCCACACCGGCGCCAGTAAATAAATGGAAATTGTCGCCAGGGAAGAGGCGATCGACACGAGCATACAGCTGCGCCCGTACCATTTCTCATCCAGCGTCTCCGCCATCATCCGCACCATCGGCGGCCAGAGCATCGACTGAAAAATTCCGTTGAATCCCCAGATGACTGCCATCACCTCGATTTTCGGAAAGAGCGCAATCAAAAGATTGCACAGTGCGGAGCCAAAAAGCCCGCTAAAAATCATGTTCTGGGGACTGATCCGGTCTCCCACATATCCACAGATCAATTGTCCGATGCCATAGGTCAGAAAACTGACCGTAACCGGAAGCCCTGCCAGCGATTTGCTAATGCTGAGATGATCCTGGATTTCCACCATGCAGACTGCATAATTGTATCGGATCATACAGCCGACAAAATATGCCATACAGCAAAGAATACATATGCTTCCCTGTTCTTTTTCCGAAGTACATTTTCTGAGCATCACAATGCCTCCTGTCTCACTTGGTTTCCTTTGATCCTATCTTATTTTTTGATGATGTTGACAGAGGCCTTTTGGTATGTTTCCAGCAATTCGTCGGACAGTCCGGAATCGGTAATGCAGACGTATCTGGAATCAATGTCACAGATTTTTAGGGGAGCAAAGGTCTCAAACTTCGAGCTGTCCACAAGTAGGTATGCCTGATCCGCACTTTTTAGAAGCGCTCTCTGCACGGAAATGAGTTCCGGTATATGATCGCTCACCCCGAAATCGAGAGAAATGGCCGACGGTGCAATGAAGCATTTCGACACATGGATCTGGCGGATCATATCAAGCGTCAGATGACCGTAGAAACACCGCTCCTGCGGTAGATAGAATCCTCCCGCAAGAATCGTTCGGAACCGGCTCTGTTCCGAAAAAATCCCGACGGCCTCCAGCGAATGCGTCAATACCGTCAATTCCCGAAATCGCTCGCAGAGCAGCGCGGCAAGTTCCAGTGTCGTAGAACCCGCATCCAGCGCAATCTCATTCCCCTCCTGAATGAAGGAGCAGGCTGTCATGGCCAGATTTCGCTTTTCCGACTGGCGCCATTCGGTTCGCTTTGTAAAATCCGTGTATTTCTGCTGCTTTGCGACAGAGATGGCTCCGCCGTGAACTCGCTTTAAGACACCCTGATCTTCGAGATACTCCAAATCTCTCCGGATTGTTTCCAGCGATACCTGGAATAGCCGGGTCAATTCCGACGTTGTAACCGCAGAATGCTTTTTTAGCATCTGTTCAATGTGTGTTCTCCTCTCATCCGCAAACATTCGCAACCTCCTCAACACAATCACAACTTTCTACACATATATACCACAGTTTCCCACACTTGTCAACAAACAAATCGCGACCGGAGCGAGAAGTATTTTTTCCCGATCCGATCGCGATATTTAGCGAAACCTGCGGCAGTGCCGCAAAATAGTTTCTGTTTTTAGGATTTGCGGCTGCGCAGCATGCCGATGACCTTCCAGACAGGGGGTGGATTCCCTTTGTACAAAACCATCATGCGATAGATTTTTCCCGCCAGGGCAACGATGAGTGCGGTTGTCACCACGATGATGCCAAGGGAGAGAAGGGCCTGCAGCGGCGTCATGTTCCCCAGAAGAATCTGGCTTGGAGCGATCAGCATTGCAGTGAATGGAACGTAATACTGCCATCCTACAGTGAGCGTTATCGCTTCCTCAGAGATCACACCGCTATAGAGCGTACAAAGAAAGCTCACGACAAGCGACAATGTAAACAGCATATTTGTGCTCGACAAATCTTCCGGCTTTCCTGCCAGCGCTCCCCCTACCGATGCGAGCGCACAATACATCAAAAAGCCTGACAGCAGAACAAGAACCGCGAGCACAATTCCCGGCACGGAAAACATTCCGGAAAACTGCCCAAATGATTCAAAAAGCGCAAGAAGTGCCAATTCATTTTGCGGATCAATGGCATTTGCAAGCACGGATCCCGTCCAGAAGCCGCCGACCAGGCAGAAAATCCAGCAAAACAGCTGAACAATCCCTGCCAGGGCAATTGCCAGCACTTTCCCAAGCATCATCCCTTCCGGTTTTACACTCACAAGGAAGAAATCCATCAGCTTAGATGTCTTCTCCAAAATAACACTGTTTGACACACCCCGTCCATAAAACAAAATCATAAAATAGAGTACCATAATGGTCACATAGGGCAAAATCAGTCCCAGCACCATCCGCACGATCTCATTTGGATCTTCTTCCTGCGCTTCCCCGCCCTCTTCTCCGGGCTCTGTCACACTCTGCAGCGGACTGCTCATCACTTCCGTCACATGCGGCTCTGACAGCACTGCGATCTGTGCCTCATCCAATCCGGATTTTTGAATGAGAATCAGGCGAAATGCAGAGGAGAGAAACACATTATAATAGGAAACATCCTCTTCGGTCAAATCTGTCTGATCTGGACGCAGAAGCTGATATTCATAGTGATCCTGTCTGTTTTGAATTACAAGGATCAGCGTATGCAAATGTCCCTCCGCCTGCGCAATCGCGGTCTCCACATCCGGAACAGTTTTGTATGTCAGATCCGCAAAGTCCTCCTCGCCGATTGTATTGAAAAGGTTTGCATCCGCCGGATTCCCGCCGGACAGATCGACAACCAGCACCTCCTCCACCCGGTTGGAGCGCGCTGCGCTCTCTTCTTCGCCTCCGCTGTACGCCGCGAATGCCAGACATACCGCCGGGAGTGCAAAACAGAGCAGGGCAACCACTGCTGTAAGAACCCGGTACCCCTTTCCTTTGATGTGCTGCACAAAGGTAAAGGCAAATACCGTAGAAAATCCCTGAAACATTACGCCTCACGCTCCTTTCTCCACGCTGCAAAGATAAGCGCCAAAAGTTCCTTTTGCTTCAAGCGGCTTCCTTTGTGCATAATCAGACTTCGGTAAACCTTTGCGCAAAGCAAAAAGAGCGCCAAAAGGACGACAGCCTGCAAAATCCAGGAAATGCAGATCACGGCGAGATTGACATTGCCGCATACATACTGGACCGGCGCACAATAGATCGCCAAAATCGGAATCAGACTGGTCACCACAGCAACTGTTTTGCTCTCAGCTGCCGTCACAATGGAGGCGGCAAGATATCCTGCCATCACAAGCATCACAACGCTCATGTTGGCGGATTCCATATCATCCATGCTGGAACAGCAGGCTCCCACAATGCCGGCAATCACAGAAAAAGTGCCATATCCAAGCAGCAAGAACAGCACCGCGATCAGCGCCGCAAGGGGATTGAGCTGGAATTGCTCTGAAGTCAGCCCCATCTGTTCGATGCTCTGAAAGACAACACTTGAATCTGCAAACAGGCCTGTCACAGCGTAGGAAGCGGCAAACCCAAGCGCCATAGAAATCAGCATCCCAAACACAAAGACCATCACGGCCAGTATTTTCCCGACAACCAGGGCAAGCGGCTGAACACTCACGAGAAGAAGCTCCACCAATTTGGATGCTTTCTCCTCAATGATGGCGCTGATGATGTAGGATGCGGACATCATAAGCAAAATCATCACAACAATCGCATATCCGTATTGAATCGCAAACTGCGCTTCCCATCCGGCGGACGTTTCTTCTAGAAATTCCGACACGGTGAGCGTCTGCCCCTGATAGGGCCCCATTGCAATTTCAAGCTGTTCCCTGCTTGCTCCCGCTGCGAGAAGGCGGGCCTCCTCCCAGAGCGAAGAGACAGCATCGGAAAGACGGGCGTGAACGTCCCCCTCCTCCTCCATCTCAGGGAGAATGAGGCGGACGTGATAAAAACCATCCGTCCGATCCAGGTACAGATGAATCAGCACCTCACCCTCCCCGAGGAGTTCGCCGTTTTCGAGGGCATCTTCCCCGGAAAATGTGCTCTGCTGAATGGTCAAATCTGCAAACGCGGGATCCATTGTCCGGATCGCTTCAAACGAAATCGGATAATCGGTCTCATTCCAATAATAAACGGTATCGATATGGCCCTCTTGGAAGCTAACCTCCTCCCCCGAGAAAAAGACCATCATCGGGACACTGGCAATTGCAAACAGTACCATTATCACAAGCGAGATGAGATTGGATTTGTTCTTCATCATCTGTGTCAGAGTAAACCAAAAGACATTTCCCGTTCCTGCCAAATTATGTCTCATTCGATTCATTGTCCTCACCCACCTTTTTAACAAATATCTCGTGAAGAGACGGCTCCCGAAGGTCAAATCGAATGACCGAAATTCCATTTGCGATAAGGCTTCCAAGAAGTGCATTGGCCTGACTCTCCCCGGAAACCTTCAATTCGTATTCATATTCCTTCTCCGACAAGATAACCGCGCCGCAGGCATGAATGTTTGCAGAGATGTCCTGCTCCACTTTCAGGGAGAGATGAATTCTTCCATAACTCTTTTTGATCTCATTGAGATGTCCCTGCAAAATCACTCTGCTCCGATTCAGCAGCACAATATCGGTACAAAACTCTTCCACGGTTGCCATCTGGTGACTTGACATAATCAGATATTTTCCCTTGTCAATCTCTTCATGGATAATTGCGCGGAACAAATCTGTGTTGACCGGATCGAGACCGGACATCGGTTCATCCAGAATAAGCAGCTCGGGATCCGAAATCAGCGCCGTCATCAACTGGATCTTCTGCTGATTTCCTTTGGAGAGCTGATCCGCCTTTTTGGACTTCGTCTCCTTTTTCCTTGCGGACCGTTTTCGAAGTCCGCCCGTCTGATCCGGATCCGGATTCTTTCCGGGATGCAGGTACTCCTCCACTTCCAAGCGATTTGCCCAATACTGAATCCGCTTCTTCGCCTCCGCCTTTGACACACCGCGAAGCTGTGCAAAGTAGACCAACTGATCCATCAGAGAATAATTGGGGTATAATCCGCGCTCCTCAGCCAGATACCCCACATTGCACGTCTCCGTGCTCAAGGGCTGGCCGTTCCAGAACACTTCCCCGCTGTCTTTTGACAGCATTCCGAGCATCATTCGAATTGCCGTCGTCTTTCCGGCACCATTTGTCCCCAAAAGTGCATACACACCCGGCTGCTTCATCTCCAGATCCAGGTGCTTGAGTGCTGTTTTTTCTCCATATTTTTTAGACAGATTGGTAACAATAAAACTCATCTTCTCCTCTTTTCCGCGCCGCTTCGGTTTCTTTCTGTGCATTCGCCCCTGGCGCCAGAGCATTCCTCTGCGATTCCCTTTTCACTGCCCCTTCAGGCATATATTATTCGCTTCTCTCTCCTTTTTCTATCACAATATCAGAGTTTCTGCGCTTTGTCAATCGTTTGCTTGTAAAAAAGCAATTTAATTGTATTTGATATCATTTTTACATTTATTTTCTTTTAAATTGTCCATATATTTTCTTGACATTTTTATTCTATTTTGATATAATTTTAAAAAAATAAGTTGAATCAGACAACATGTCAATCTATCACAAAATTGTCTGCACTTTAGGAGTTTAAAGGGGGAGAGATGGATGAAACTACATTTTATCGGCGCAGCACATGAAGTGACGGGTTCGCTGCACTATCTGGATGCCTGTGGAATCCGGATTATCATCGATCTGGGAATGGAGCAGGGGCAGAACAAATATCAAAATGCCGACCTTCCGGTTCCTTATTCTGACATTGACTACATTCTTCTGACACACGCCCACATCGATCACGCGGGGATGATCCCATACGCATACAAGAATGGATTTCACGGAACCGTGCTGTGTACCAACGCCACAAAGGCGCTCTCAGAGATTATGCTCCGTGACAGCGCCCACATTCAGGAGAGCGATGCCGAATATAAAAATAGAAAAGCCCGGCGTGCCGGACGGGCCCTGGTGGAACCGATTTACGATCTCAACGATGCCAATGGCGTTCTGACTCATTTTCGGGGTGTTGACTACGGGGAGATGGTAGAGCTTGCAGACGGCGTGCATGTCCGTTATATCGATGCCGGACATCTTCTCGGCTCTGCTTCCATCGAGGTCTATTTAGAGGAAAATTCCGTTTCCAGAAAACTCGTCTTCTCCGGCGATATCGGCAATTTTCACAAACCGCTCATTCGGGATCCGCAATATATCCAGGAGGCGGATTATATCATCATGGAATCCACCTATGGAAACCGAATGCATGAGACCGATGTTGACCACATTTCCGATCTCGTGCGCATCATCCAGGAAACGCTCGACCGCGGCGGAAATGTTGTCCTGCCCGCGTTTGCCGTCGGCAGAACCCAGGAACTTCTCTATCTGATCCGCAGAATCAAAAGCGAGGGACTCGTCTCGGGCCATGACAATTTTCCGGTCTATGTCGACAGCCCGCTGGCGGTGGAGGCGACCCATGTGTTCCGCAGAAATCTGGAGGACTGCTACGATGACGAGACGAAACAGCTTGTCGAACAGGGCATAAACCCCATCCATTTCCGCGGACTGAACATCGCCGTGTCCACCGATGAATCACGCGCTATCAATTTTGATTCCACGCCCAAAGTCATCATTTCCGCATCCGGAATGTGCGACGCCGGCCGGATTCGCCACCACATCAAGCACAATCTATGGCGGCCGGAATGCTCCATCGTCTTTGCCGGATACCAGGCAGAGGGGACGCTGGGAAGAATATTGCTGGACGGCGCTGACACTGTGAAACTGTTTGGAGAGGAAATTGAAGTCAGGGCACACATTGAGACAATGCAGGCGATGTCCTCCCATGCCGACCAGGCGGGCCTTTTGCAATGGGTCAGCGCCTACAAAGCTCTCCCGCGGCGCGTCTTTCTCGTCCACGGGACCGACGAATCAATGGACGTTTTGTCCCGCCTCATCGAGGAGAAAACGGGATATACAGCAGAGTGTCCTTATTCCGGATCGGTCTTTGATCTGACCGAAGAGAAGTGGGAGTTTGTCGCATATCCGATTCCGTATGTGCAGCCAGAGAAGGAATCCAGGACATCCTACCAAAAAGATTCCGCTTATGCAAGACTGATGGCCGCTTACAACAAACTTCTCCTTGCGGTGCAGTCAAATCGGAACGGCGCCAACAAAGATCTCGCAAAATTTACGAGCCAGCTCCTGAATTTGTATGAGAAATGGATTCGATAAGATTGAAAAAATACACAGCAAACAGATACAGCCCTATTCGCTTTTTAAATCCTGATTTTAAGACATTTTTTTCTGTGTTTTTTCACAGTATTCATTGACTTTTTTTGGGTTTTATGCTAAACTACATGATAGATCACCTACGTTGTCAGAGTTTCCATACATCGTTTCCTTGAACATCGGGCGTTTCAGGAGGCGCGGAAAATCTTTCCCTAAGATGATTTACATGATTACTTTATTTAGAAAGGAGCATCACGATGAAGAAAAAGACATCTCTGCTAACCTACAACGAATGGACCATCCTGCGCATCCTTTGGAGTTCCGACCACGCTATGGCCAGACCCGAAATCATGCAGAATCTTCCAACCATACGGGATTGGCAGCCCACCGCCATCAGCACACTCATCACAAGCATGATCGAGAAAGGCTTGCTCAGAGTGGATGGTGTTACCCGCTGCGGACGTGGGTACGGCAGAACCTATGCAGCAACAATGCCGCAGTTCGATTTTATCGTAAAGAACGCTTTGGCACTGACGCTGGATATCCCGGAAGGCGAACGTGTTATCGGTCTTATCACATCCCTCCTGAATCGAAATGAGTTGGATCCGGAAGACCTTGAGGCAGTAGAGCAGCTGATCGCCGCACAGAAAGAAAAAGTCATGAAAAAAGAAGAAGCCTGATGATTCAGGATAAGGCCGGACTGACATTCTTGGTGGGATGCCTGAAATAAAAATGTCCGGGAAAGATCGATCGGATCGGGAATGAGGTGATTCCCGATCCGTCGGAAAATGTCTCTCTGCACTTTGAGCGGCTTCACAATGCAGTCTGTCCACCCCATAAACAGAAAAAGTCCGCTGCCAGCCATGCGGCCGATAACGGACTTTATTGAAATCATTCTATGAAGTTTGAGATTTACTTCGCCGAGGTACTTACATTCCCATCTGCTTTGCAACTTCCTCTGCAAAGTTTTCTTCCTTCTTTTCCATTCCCTCTCCTGTCTCGAAGCGAACGAATTTGGTCAGGGTAATCTTTGTGCCGACAGCTTTGCTTACCTGTGCCAGATACTTGTCTACTGTCTGCTTGCCGTCTTCTGCCTTTACATATACCTGGTCTACCAGACAGAAATCTTTCAATTCCTTGTTGATCCGGCCCATTACCATACCGCTTATGATCTTGTCATTTGCGCCTGGCTTCTCGTTCTTAGCGGCAACGGTAAGGATTTCTTTTTCCTTCTCAAGCCACTCCTGGGAAACCTCTGAGCGGTTCAGATACATTGGCTTGAGCGCTGCAACCTGCATTGCAATGTTCTTCAATGCCTCTTTTACTTCCTCGTTGACAACATCTGTCTTTGCCTGCAAAAGGACACCGATTCTTCCACCGCCGTGGATGTAAGATACGACACATCCGTCTTCTGCTGTCATGTTGACAAATCTGCGGATGCTCAGCTTCTCACCAATGATTGCAACCTTTGCGGAAAGTGCCTCTGCTACGGTCATCGTAGGGTCTGCATTCCAGGACTCTGCCAGAAATGCATCCATGTTTGCTTCGTTCTCCGAGTGAATGGTCTGTGCTGCAACCTCTGCCACATATGCCTGGAAATCAGCGTTCTTTGCCACGAAGTCTGTCTCAGAGTTTACTTCTACGAGAGTCGCCTTCTTGTCATCCTCTACAAGTGCATATACAATACCTTCTGTTGCAATTCTTCCAGCCTTCTTTGCAGCGGCTGCAAGTCCTTTTTCTCTCAGAAATTCAACGGCCTTGTCCATATCGCCGTCTGTCGCCGTGAGTGCCTTCTTGCAGTCCATCATTCCGGCGCCAGTTACTTCTCTCAAATCTTTTACCATTTTTGCTGAAATTGCTGCCATGTCTGTTTCCTCCATCCGAATCTGTCTGATTTTCTTTTCTTGTCCGGGATTGCCAAACGGAACCGATCCCGGCTCCAGCCGTCCGCCTGCGGTAAAACGGGATTGCCCTCAGCGGACAATCCCGTTGCCTGACGGACATTTTTTCTATTTCACGCTCTGCAGTTTATTCTTCTGCAGTTTCCTCTTCTACTTCCGTGTCAGCAGCATCCGTTCCTGTCTCGCCCTGATTTGCCTCGATTACGGCATCTGCCATCTTCGATACGATCAGTTTTACGGCTCTGATCGCGTCATCATTTCCCGGAATTACATAATCCAGCTCTTCCGGATCGCAGTTGGTATCTGCAATTCCGATCAGAGTGATTCCAAGCTTGTGCGCTTCCTGAACACAGATTCTCTCCTTCTTCGGGTCAACGACAAAAATGGCATCCGGGATCTTCTTCATTTCTTTGATTCCGCCCAGGTTCTTCTCCAGCTTCTCCCATTCTTTCTTCAGCGCGATGACTTCTTTCTTCGGAAGAACATCAAATGTTCCGTTTTCCGACATTTCCTCGATTTCTCTCAGACGAGCAACTCTGCTCTGAATGGTCTTGAAGTTTGTCAGCATACCGCCAAGCCATCTCTCGTTTACGTAGTACATACCGCATCTTGCTGCTTCTGTTGCAACTGCGTCCTGCGCCTGCTTCTTTGTTCCAACAAAAAGAATGGTACCGCCCTCTGCTGCGATATCTGCAACTGCCTTATATGCCTCATCTACCTTGACAACAGACTTCTGCAGGTCAATGATGTAAATGCCGTTGCGCTCGGTATAGATGTACGGAGCCATCTTCGGGTTCCATCTTCTCGTCTGGTGTCCAAAGTGAACACCTGCTTCCAATAACTGCTTCATTGAAATAACGCTCATCGTTTTTCTCCTTTTCTTGGTTTTTCGTCCGTGTACCTACACATGGGACCAGATGCTGGCACCGTCCATGCTCCTTCCTACACGTGAATATTCCACTCTGATGTCTGCGAACAAATCATCCGCAGACATACTCATATAGTCTAGCATACATGCTCCAAAAAAGTCAATACCATTTTTCATTTTTTTCCGATCAGAGTCATGCACCCCCTTGCATGGATCCTGTTGCATTTACTTTGGCAGAGCTGCATTTACTCTGTCATTCAAACAATCTTTTTCCTCTAATATCTTTTTTATATATTTATTGACTTTTTTTCGCATTTATAGTAAACTGTGTCATGAAGCAGTTATGACATAATCCGCCCTGCGTTTTGATTTTTTTCCACCTAGATCCACTTTTGTGTGCGGAAAAAGATTGCCGCGTCCGGATTCGCACTTGTTCTTGCTGCCCGATCTTTTATTTATCCTGATTTTGACCATATTTTCCGCAAAGAACGTTGGAACGGCATCGAATTTTGGCATCTATTGTGCTTTGCCTGGCTTTTCGGGACTCTCCTTTGCCTGCGCGCCAGATCCGCTTGTCACGGTATCGACGGCGTCATCGATTTTAAGGCATATCTACATCCCCCAGTCATCTTCTCTTTGCACCGCCACTTCTGTACCGAAAAATCAGGATTTTCTACAACAGAAGAAATCGGGTATCTTTTCTCAAAGACAGCGCGGAATTCAGCCCATCCGGGAAAACACTTGAGAGAAACCTTCTGCAATCTTCCGGTTCATGATGCCTCCCGATCCAGCAGATCTTAATCGGAATTTGCAGCGGATTTATAGTACTTATACACTACATTCTTGAAAGGAGTCATTTCATGAAAAAGAGACCCTCACTGTTAACCTACAACGAATGGACCATCCTTCGCATTCTCTGGGGTGCGGATCATTCCCTGGCAAGACCGGAGATTATGAAGCGCTTACCGGAAACGCGCGACTGGCAGCCTACCGCCATCAGCACCCTCATCACAAGCATGATCGAGAAGGGCTTTTTGGTAGCCGACGGCGTGACACGCTGCGGACGCGGATACGGAAGAACATACGCTCCGACTGTAGAACGGTTTGATTTTATCACAAATCATTCTATGGAGCTGGCAGTGGACGTTCCAACGAGCAAGCGCGTTCTCGGACTGATTTCTTCTCTGCTTGCAAAAGATGAGCTGAATGCAGAGGAAATCGCACAGTTGGAGCAGCTGGTTGCACAGCAGAAAGCAAAAATGCAGGAAGGAAACGACTGATTGCACAGTTCGGAAAAATCCACAGATTGCCTGTCAAATGCCTCCCGTCTGTTTCATTCAGGGGAGGCGCTTGGCGGGCGTATCGCACAAATACCGGCTCGCAGGTTGCGTTGTGTTGCATCTGCGGGCCGGTATTTTATTTTAAGGTGACAAGAGCATATTTTTGCTCATTGTTTTTTCATATCGATTTTCTTTAATTCTTCAAAGACGACATCGTTCAGGACTTTGATGTACGTTCCTTTCATCCCGGATGAGCGGGACTCGATCACCCCTGCGCTTTCGAATTTTCTCAATGCATTGACTATAACTGAGCGGGTGATGCCAACCCGGTCTGCAATTTTGCTGGCGACAAGAATTCCTTCGTTTCCATCCAGCTCTTCAAAAATATGGGTGATGGCTTCCAGCTCTGAGAAGCTCAATGTGCTGATGGCGGATTTCACAATATTGATTTTCCGGGTTTCTTCTGCGTTTTCCTCATTGACAGACCGCATCATTTCCAGTCCGACTGCGGTTGTGCCATATTCGCTCAATATAATGTCGTCAATGCCGTAGGGTGTTCCTGATTTGTATAAAAACAGCGTCCCGAGGCGCTCCCCTGCAATGTCAATCGGAGTAATGATTGCCTGATATTTTGCAACATTTTCTTCTGCAAATCCAAGCGTTGCGAGATTTACATTTTCTTTTGTGGATAGTACACTGAGAAGACGTTCATTCAGCATATAATCAATCATTCCGCCAACCTGATTGCGGATCAATTCATGAATCTCCTCCACACTCTCCCGGTGTCCAATGCCCAGTATCTTGCCCTTCTTACTAATTACCAGAATGTTGGATTCCAATATATCACTTAGTACAGAACAGATATCATTGAAGACTACCTTGCTGGAATTATTGTTGTGCAATAATTTGTTGATTTTTCTTGTTTTGTCCAGTAATTGTACGCCCATTATATCCTCCTTCTGATTTTTGATGTACTGCCTGTATGATATCCAGATAGCACGCAATTGCCCAAAAGCACGCGGATCAAATCCAATTTCATCATATCATATATTTTGCAAGAAAACAAGTAGTTCTTCCTATTTTTCTGAAAATTTTAAAATCTCTATTTTTATTACGACGAATTCCTCTTTGCAAAGGGAATAAAATTATATTCCAGTTTAATTCCGGGGTAAACGTACACAATTTTTTCACATTTCCGTCTTTGGTTCCCGCTCCTCCACATGTCCGCATGTTTCCTCGGAGCAGACCAGCTTGTTCCCCTTTTCCACCATATATGCGCCGCAGGACGGACATTTGAATTGCATGATCTCGGCCAAAAAGGTCATCTCCTTTTTATTAAGGGATATATATCACGCTGATGTATCTAACGTCAGCAGAAGCTGCCGCAGTCAGCAGAAGCTGCCGTCGTCAAACGCGGTCGCCGTCGTCAAACGGGTCGCCGCATTCGGGGCAGAATTTCGGCGGGTTTGCGGGATCCTCAGGCTCCCAGCCGCATTTGTCGCAGCGGTAAAGCGGTGCGCCGGCCGGCTTTTTTGCGCCGCAGTTGTGACAGAATTTTCCTTTATTGAGTGTGCCGCACGAGCATTTCCAGCCCTTTTCATCTGTCTCGCCCGACGGCTTTTTTGCGCCGCAGTTTTCGCAGAATTTCCCCGTGGCAGTGTTACCGCACTCGCATTTCCAGGCTTCTCCCGCGCCGTTTTGCCGTTTCTCCTGCGCGGCGTTCTGACGGTCGGCGCCCATGGCGAAAAGCTGCTGGGCGTTCATGCCGCCTGCCTGCTGAGCCATTCCCATTCCCATAAAGCCCATCATGGCGCCGCTTTCGTTCTCGGCCGCAGCTTTCATGGCATCGGACTGGGCGCCCACAAGCGTGGCGGCGGCCATCGTGGGATCGCGCATGATAGCTGTTCTCTGTGCCTGCTTTATCATTTCCGCGTCTTCCTCGGGCAGTGTTACGGACGACAATGCGACGCTGACTATTTTCAAACCGCGGACGGCGCCCCATTTTTCGGACAGGGCTTCGTTCATGGCGCTTTCCAGCTCGAGATTGTGCGCCGCAAGCTGATTCGGCCTCAGCTCAAGCGCCGAAAGTTTGCCGAACGCCGGGATCATCGCGGAAACAAATTCGTGCTTAAGCTGCTCGTCTATCTCGTCTCTCGTGTATTCACGTTCAACGTTTCCGCATACGTTTGTGTAAAACAGCAGCGGGTCGGCGACGCGGTAGGAATATATGCCGGAGCAGCGCACGGACACATCCACGTCAAGTCCGATATTACTGTCGACGACTCTGAACGGAATGGGATTGCGCGTGCCGAACTTGTTGTCCATCAGTTCTTTTGTGTTGAAATAATAGACACGCTGGTCCTTTCCGGTGTCGCCGCCGTATGCAAAGCGTTTGCCGATCGTTTTGAAGGTGTCTGTTATGCTCTTGCCCAGATTGCCGGAGAAGATGCTCGGTTCGGTCGACTTGTCGTATATATATTCGCCCGGCTCGGCACATACCTCCACGACCTTGCCCTGCTCGACAATGATCATACATTGCCCGTCGGCGACTGCGATCCCGCTGCCGTTTGATATTAT
>CASGAH010000029.1 GCA_949299375.1 uncultured Eubacteriales bacterium
AAAAAGGAGGGTCATTGCTTATTTATTTGTAAAAAGCAGTGAAATTCTTAAAAATATAAGGTTTTAAAGAAAAATAGGGCTGTAAAACTTTACAGTACCAAATATTCCATGGGAATTATTCCATGAAAAAAACGACAATAGTTGTGAAAAAAAACAAATTTTGCAGGAAGCGCGATGCGCGTGCCACCGGGAAGGAGGCAGAAGCCTGCTAAATTTAGAATAAGTTAATAGATGGTCGGTTGTATTCTAAAAAAAAATAGATTAAAATAGATTGTAACCAAAGAGGGGATGCAAGGAGGAGACAATGGCAAAGAGAGCCTTACACAAAGACATTTTAATGGAGATAAAAAAAACACGGCAGCGGTTTCTTTCTATCTTTTTTATTGTGGCGTTGGGTGTCGCTTTTTTTTCTGGGGTGCGTGCATCCAATCCGGACATGCGGCTGACGGCGGATCAGTACATTGACCGCTACCAACTGATGGACATCCGGCTGATCGGAACCCTCGGATTTGAGGAGGAAGATGTGGAGGCGATCCGCGGGCTGGACGGCGTGGAGGACGCGGAAGGGGCATGGATGAGCGATGTCCTCTGCCTCTGGGAAAAGGATCAGCTTGTCCTGCAGGTTCTGTCTTCGATGGAGCGCTTCAACCAGATCGAAGTGACAAAGGGACGGATGCCCGTAAAGGAGACGGAGTGTCTGATCGACAATCGCCTTGCAGCGCATTGGGGAATTAAAATTGGGGATGTCCTGGAACTGTCTTCCGGCACGGAAGACCCAATTGAGGATACGCTTGCCTGCTCCAGCCTGGAGGTTGTTGGAATTGGAAATCATGCGGGATACATTGCGGCAACCCGTGGGAGCAGTACGATCGGAGACGGGGAAATCAACGGCTTTATTGTGGGAACGCCCGAATTGTTTGCTTCCGATACATATACGCAGATCTGTATCCGTGCCAAGGGAAGTCTGGAGCTGCTGAGCCATTCGACGGAATATGATGAGCGGGTGGACGAGCTGATTGCCCTTTTGCAGGATGCTGAGAATGCGATGTGCCAAAACCGGTATGACACGGTCAAGAGTGAGCTTACCGAAGCGATTGCAGAGGCAAAGGAGACGTTTGCCGAGGGAAAACAGGAAGCGCAGGAGCAGCTGACCGAGGCGAGAGAACAGCTGGAAGAGGCGCAAAGGGAGCTTGCCGAGGGAAAAGAAACGCTTCTTTCAAGCGAGCAGGAAGTGCGCGACGGATGGGAGGAACTTGCCAGGGGGGAAGCACAGCTGGAGGAGGCACGGCAGGAACTCGCCGCAGGAGAAGCGCAGATTGCAGAGGGGACTGCGCAGATTCAGGAAAACGAGCTGCAGATTCAGATGGCAAAGGCGCAGATTGCAGAGGGGGAATATCAGCTTGCCCTTCTAAAGGCGATGTATCCGTCTGCGCTCATTTCGATTGAGGAGATCGACCGCCAGATTGCAGAGGGGGAGGCAGAGCTTTCTGCGGCGAGGGCGCAGATTGCGGCGGCAGAGCAGGAGATTGCAAAAGCAAAACAGGACATTCAGGCCGGAGAAGCCCGGATGGAGGCCGCAAGAGCAGAGATTGCATCCGGTCAGCAGCAGATCGAGGAAAACCGCGAGCGGCTTGCCGAGGCGGAGGAGCAGCTGACCGAGGCGAGGCAGACCATGGAGGAAGGGGAAGAAGCGCTGGCATCCGGTCAGAAGGAATATGAGGAGCAGGAAGCGCAGGCGGCAGAGACATTTGCGCAGGCGGAGGAGGAAATTGCAGCTGCCGAGGCGATGCTGGCAGATCTTTCGCTTCCGGAGTGGTATATTCTGGACCGCAGCAGCCTTCCGGACTTTGTGTCCGTGGGGCAGAATGCGGATCGAATCGGAGCCATCGGCAAAGTCTTTCCGGCAATCTTTTTTCTGATCGCCGCGCTTGTCAGCCTTACGACGATGACCCGCATGGTGGAGGAGCAGAGAACCCAGATCGGCACGCTCAAGGCGCTCGGATACGGCAAATGGAGCATCGCCTCAAAATACATCTGCTACGCGCTGGCGGCGACGCTTGGAGGAAGCGTCGTCGGAGTCCTCATCGGGGAGAAGCTCTTCCCGTTTGTCATCATCGTCGCCTACGGCATTTTGTATCTCCCGCTGCGGGAGGCGGTCTGTCCGTATAACATGGAGTATGCGCTTGTGGGATCCGAACTGGCGGTCGTCTGTACGCTGGGGGCGACGCTGTTTTCCTGCTTCCGCGAGCTGCAGAGCACTCCGGCGCTTCTGATGCGGCCCGCTGCGCCAAAACAGGGAAAACGAGTCCTCTTAGAGCACATCCCGATGCTCTGGAAACGGCTCAACTTTGGTCAGAAGGCGGCGATGAGAAACCTGTTTCGATACAAGAAGCGATTTTTCATGACATTGTTTGGGATCGGAAGCTGTATGGCACTTCTGATTGTGGGATTTGGACTGAAAGACTCCATTATGAACATTGCCCAGATCCAGTATTCCCACATTCAGCTCTATCACGCCATGCTCCAGATCCAGGGGGATGCCTCCGAGGAAGAGGAAGAGGCACTCTTAGAAGAGCTCGGGCAAAACGAGGAAGTGGAATGCTATACCGAGGTGTATCTGAAAACGGTCGAGGTGACGGCAAACGGAGCTGTCCGGGAGGCATATTTGTGTGTGGCGCATGACCCGGAACAATTTGAACAGCTCAACTGTCTTCGGAGCCGCACGACAGGGGAGCGGTATCATCTCTCCGATCAGGGCGCCATCCTCACCGAACAGATGGCGGATGCCCTTGGTGTGGGCGTGGGCGATACGGTCGTCCTAAAAAGCGGGGAGGATATCCAGCGGGATGTGACGGTGGAGGCAATTACAGAAAATTATATGATGCACTACGTCTATCTCTCGCCGAACTATTATGAGTCGGTATTTGGCGAACCGGCAGACAGATCGGTTCTGCTTTACCAGCTGTCCGAGGAGGGACTTGCCAGAGAAAAAGAGATCGGGGAACAGATTCTGCAAAACAGCGCCGTCTATGGCATTTCCTATACGAGTGACACGAGAAAAACGGCGGAAAATATGCTGGAGGCACTCAACATTGTCACCGTTGTATTGATTGTCTCTGCGGGACTTTTGGCGTACATCGTTGTGTTCAATCTGAACAACATCAACATAACAGAGCGGCGCAGGGAGCTGGCGACGATCAAGGTGCTTGGATTTTATGACGGGGAAGTTGCCATGTATGTATACCGGGAAAATATCATTCTGACCGTGCTTGGCATTGCGGTGGGAGCGCTTTTGGGAACCGTCCTCCACCAGTATGTCATTGTGACGGTGGAGGTGGACATGGTAATGTTTGGACGACAGGTTATGCCCGCAAGCTACGCTTACAGCGCGCTGCTGACGATGCTGTTTGCGGTGCTCGTCAACTGGATGATGTTTTATAAGCTGAAAGAAATCAATATGGTAGAATCGCTCAAAAGCGTGGAGTAAGAGAAGCGGTTCGATCCACTTGGCGGGCAACGGACATCAAACGGCGGATAGGGGAAGAAAACCCCTATCCGCCGTTTGATGTCTGCGTCCGTTTTAAAAGGTGTTGGAACGGCTTTTTGCGGGGATGAGGATCCGCTCGAACAAAAGCCCGGTCAGAAACCACAGCGGGGCGAAATCGAGCCGGATCAGTCCCTGCACATGGAACGGGGAGTGGCTGTAATCCCACGGGCACATCCCTTTTAAAGACAGCAGTTTGCCGCTGAGAAATTCGCCCGTGAAAATACAGGACATATAAACGAGTCCCCGCCAAAGGACGTTCCATTTTTTGATGAGCGGATACAGCGGAAGAAAAAGCGATGCTGCTCCGTAGATGGGAAACATGAGAATGGAGGTCTTTCCCGTCATCGTGCGATCGTGATGGATTCTGGAAATCAGTCCCGTGTATGCCACCTCCAGGCAAATACCGGTGACGCCGCATTGAATGAATTTGTTGTCCATGTCAATAGGATGCGCCAAAATCCAAAACCTATTCGCAAAAAGATTACTGCTGTTTTACCTGCTTCCAGTACTCATAATACATATTGTCGGCATCTTCCCCCAGATACAGGAAGAATTCGCAGCGGTCCAGAATATCATCGCTTGGGAAGATTCCGGGATCGTTTAACAATTCCTCGTCAATGTCTTCTCTGGCGGCCATATTCGGTGTCGCATAACCAATGTATTCAAAGTTTGCAAGGGCAGCTTCTTTCGTGCAGAGGAAATTGATCCATTTTTCCGCATTTTCCTTGTTCTTCGCCCCGCTTGTGACAACCCAGCCGTCAATCCAGACATTGGAACCTTCCTCCGGAATGACGTAAGCCAAATCCTCATTTTCTTCGGTGCAGATCATATACTCTCCGGAGTAAATCACGCCGAGTGCTGCCGCATTGTTGATCATCTTGTCTCTCACTTCGTCAATGACGTACGCTTTCACGAGCGGGTATTGCTCTTTCAGGAGCGCAGCGGCCTCGGCAACTTCCGACTCCACCGTTGTGTTGGCAGAATAGCCGAGCCGTTTCAGGGCAACCATGAATGCGTCGCGCACAGAATCCTGCATGATGATGTCCTGGCTGTATTTTTCATCCCAAAGCACGTCCCAGCTTGTAATCTCTTCCTCCACCATTGTGGTGTTGTACAAAATGCCGACCGTTCCGTAGGTGTAGGGAACGCAGTATGTGTTATCCGGGTCGAAGTCCTCGGCCTTTTCCAGATAGGACTCCCCGATGTTGGAGATGTTTGGAATGTTGTCATAATTGAGCGGGGAGAGCAGTCCATTTTGAATCATTTTCTCTATCATATAATCGGAAGGGCAGATGACGTCATACAGGGAAGGGTCTGCCTCAATCTTCGGGTACATCTCCTCGTTTGTCGTAAATGTGTCATAAATGACATCGATGCCATATTCGGATTCAAATTCAGCAATCAGGTCTTCGTCCAGATATTCTCCCCAGTTGTAGACTTTCACGACGCCATTCGGAAATTTGTCGGAAGAGGAGCATCCGGTGAGCGACAGGGCTGCAAGGCCGATCAGGGCAGAAGCGGTCAAAATTGTTTTTTTCATGTGGAACCTCCATTCATTGTTTTTATTCCGGTAAGGTTTTTCGGAAACCATTCGGTGCGCTGCGGGATAGTTTATATTATGACGGTGATTCACCGCGTTGTCTTGGGCGGTTCATGAGCAGCAGGATAATCAGAACCGTCAAAAACATCAGAGTGGACAGCGCGTTGATGGTCGGCTTGACGCCGCGGCGCAGTTCGCTGTAGATGAGTGTCGACAACGTGTTCAAACCAGCGCCCTTCGTAAAGTGGGTGATGATAAAATCATCCAGAGACATCGTAAATGCCAGCATATATCCGGAGAGGATGCCGGGCATCAAATCCGGAAGGACGACTTTGAAAAACGCCAGGAGGGGAGTGGCCCCCAAATCAAGCGCTGCCTCGTATGTACTTTTGCTGCTCTGCTTTAAGCGCGGCATGACACTTAAAATGACATACGGCACACAGAATGTAATGTGAGCGATCAGCACGGTCATAAATCCGGCGGAAATCCCGATTGTAATAAACAAAATCATGAGCGCCAGACCAGTCACAAGCTCGGAATTCACCATAGGGATGTTGTTGAGTGCCATCATGATGTTGTGAAACCTGGGCTTGAGCGCCTGGATGCCAAGGCAGGAGATGACGCCAATGACCGTGGAAATGGTGGCGGACAAAAACGCCAGAATAAGGGTTGTCCGCAGCGCCGATAAAATCATGGAGCTCTGGAACAATTCCTGATACCAGTGGAGGGTAAAACCGCTCCATTTGCTCGTCTTGGAGTCGTTGAAGGAATAAACCATCAGGACGACAATCGGAGCGTAGAGAATGACAAAAATGATTGCCAGATATAGTTTAGATGCCAGTTTTTTCATCAGAACGCATTTCCCTCCCCGTTTTTGTCATAGTGGTTTAAGATTGCCATGCTGATTAAAATAAAAATCATCAGAACCATGGAAAGCCCGGAACCGAGATTCCAGTTGGAGGCGGTAGAAAACTCCTGCTCGATGATATTTCCGATGAGCAAAACTTTCCGCGCGCCCAAAATATCTGAGATGGCAAAGGTTGTAAGGGCTGGGACGAAAACCATCGTAATTCCGCTGACGATTCCTGGAAAGCTCAGCGGCAGAATGATCCGGAAAAAGGTCTGGACGGAATTGGCGCCGAGGTCCCGCGCCGCATTGACAACATTTTCGTCGATCTTGGACAGCACGTTAAAGAGGGGGAGAACCATAAACGGCAGGTAGTTGTACACCATACCGAGAACGATGGCGCTCGTTGTGCCGATGGGGGAGCGGTAATCGATGCCCAAAAGCCCGAAAAAGCGGTCGAGGATGCCGCCGTCGTCCAAAAGGTTCAGCCAGGCATAGGTGCGCAGCAGAAAATTCATCCACATCGGGAGGATGAAAAGAAAGACGATAAAGCCGGTGCGGCTCGTCCCTGTCTTTTTTAAAATCATCGCAAGCGGGTAAGCCAGAAGAAGGCAGACAGCTGTGCTGATCAGGGACAGCTTTAGGGACAAGAGCAAAGCGCTCCAATGTTCTTTTGTCGAGATTGCCAGAAAGTTGCTGAGGGTAAATGCGCCGCTGCTGCGATCCGTGAAGCCGTACACTGCGATCAGAAGGAGCGGGATTACTGTAAAGGCAATCATCCAAAACAGATAAGGGAAGGCAAATGATTTCTTAGTCATCCAGACCAACCGCCCTTTCGTCATCGGATTCCGGCTTATTCATAATCTGTATGTTAAACGGGTCAACACAGATGCTGACTTCGGTTCCGACCGGGTACATGGTCGTGCTCTGAACGAGCCAGCAAAAACCGCCGGCCTCCACTTCCATCTCATAGTGGACACCTTTGAAAATCAGGTGAGACACCCTTCCGTTTAAGCCGCCTTCCCTCGGCGCGCGAAGCTCGATGTCTTCCGGGCGGATGACGGCATCGACCGGTTTGTTTGTGCCAAAGCCGACATCCACGCATGGAAATGGAATGCCGCAGATTTTGACAACCTTATCCTCCACCATAATGGCGTCGAGAATATTGCTCTCGCCGATAAAGTCGGCGACAAATGCATTCTCCGGTTCATTGTAGATCTGCTCCGGCGTTCCCATTTGCTGAATGTATCCCTGGTTCATGACAACAATTGTGTCCGACATCGTCAGCGCTTCCTCCTGGTCGTGCGTGACGTAGATGAACGTGATGCCCAGTTCGTTTTTCAGGCGGATGAGTTCATACTGCATATCCTGGCGGAGCTTAAGATCCAGAGCGCCAAGCGGTTCGTCCAGAAGGAGAACCTTCGGCTCATTGACAATGGCGCGGGCGATGGCAATTCTCTGCTGCTGTCCGCCGCTCAGTGAGTCCGGCGTGCGATTCTCGTACCCTTCCAGATTGACAAGTTTTAAGGCATATTTGATTTTATCCTGAATGTACGCCTTGCTCTTGCCTTTGATTTTTAGGCCAAACGCGATGTTTTCCGCAATGTTCATATGGGTAAACAGCGCATATTTTTGGAAAACGGTGTTCAGCTGCCGCTTGTGAGGCGGGAGGGCGGTGATATCTTTTCCGTCAAAGATGATGGATCCGTGATCCGGAGTGACAAATCCTCCAATCATGCGGAGCGTCGTTGTCTTTCCGCATCCGCTTGGTCCCAACAGTGTGACAAATTCATTCTCATGAACCGATAAGTTCAGATCATCCAGAATAAGCTCCCCATCGAAGCTCTTGGAAAGGTGCTGCAGATCAATCAATGGTGCCTTCACGCAAATATCCTCCTTGTCTTTTAAAAGCTGGGCGGCGAACTGACCCAGATTAAGATAGCGCCCGTTTTGGAAGTAATAAAGTGCTTTCGGTCTGCGGTAAAGTAGAACGACTCTCCCTTTTTTGCCCGATATGTCTTGCTGCCCAGATGAATGGTGATGCTCCCGGAGAGGACATAGCCAAACTCTTCTCCCTCATGGGGGTTGTCCGGGTAGGTGGAGCCTCCGGGCTCCAGCTTGATCCGGATCGGCTCCATCTGATTTTTCTGGGCGTTTGGAATGATCCAGTGGATGGTATTTTGCAAGTCGGTGTCGTTTTTTTCGAAATAATCTTCCTGGGAAAAGACAATCTGCTCTTCCGGGGAATCATTGAAAAAATCGCTTACGGTTGTGCCAAGGCATTGAAGAATGTCCATCAATGTGGCAATGGAGGGGGACGTCAGGTTCCGTTCTACCTGAGAGATAAAGCCTTTGGAAAGTTCCGCGCGGTCAGCAAGTTCCTCCTGAGTCAGGCCTTTGAGAACCCGAAGCTGCTTGATCTTTTGACCAATGTTCATAAATGTCCTCGTTTCTGCGCTGCTTTAGTCCGCGGCAGAGATCGTGGATGCGGCGCAGACACAATCTTTGCCTCAGTGACGAATCCCGTCCGCTGCCTGGGGACGTAGAAATCCAGCGAAGCTGAATCAATGTAAAAATAAACAAAAAGTTTAGAATGAGTAAACAAAACAAGGCTATTATAGCGCAATCTTTGCGCTTGTCAATACCTGTTTGCAATTTCGACAAAATTTTTTTTGAGGGGGGACGGCGCTTTTGTCTTCGGGTGCTGAAATCGGTTTTCAGATTTTGCATGGATTTCACAGGGAATCTGTTGAAATCAAACGGGAGTTGTGCTAGAATGAATATGAAATAGGGGAAGAAGCATCACAAAAGCGCAAAAAGATAGGACAGGAGGAACATAATGAGCGATAAGTATGTTGCATATGTAGGTTCTTATACATTTCATGGAAAAAGTAAGGGAATTACGATTCTGGATGTGGATGTGGAGAAGGGAAGACTAGAACGGCGGGGAGAAGTCTCGGTAGACAATGCCTCCTATATGACGCAGTCCTACGATCATCAATATTTGTATGTTGTAGTAGACCAGGGAATTGCCGCTTTTCGGATTCTTGCGGACGGGAATCTGGAGTACATCAATACCGGAAGCATCAAAGGCATGAGAGGATGCTACATCACAACAGACCGCGCCAACCGCTTTGTCGCGGTGGCAGGATACCACGATGGAAAGATGACCGTCTGCAGAATTCGGGAAGACGGGGGCGTGGGAGAGATTACCGCAGAGATCTATGACAGGGGATTTGGAAGTGTGGCAGAGCGCAATTTCCGCGCCCGCATTACATGCGTCAAATTTACCCCCGACCAGAAATATTTGTGCGCGGTGGACAATGGAATCGACCAGGTAAAGGTGTTCCGCTTCAACCACACGGAAGGCAGCATCCATCTGGCGGATGTGATTCACTGCGAGCTGAATTCCGCCCCCAAACATATGACCTTTTCCTCTGACGGAAGACATATGTATCTGATGTCTGAGCTGAAAAATTATGTGACCGTATACAATTACTACTCCGGCGAAGACCATCCGGAATTCGAATTCAAACAGCTCGTATCGACCGTGGCAAAGAAACATTCCAACGTCACTGCGGCCTGTGCGATGAAGTTTACCTCAGATGACACCCATTTCTTCTGCTCCAACGCCGGGGACAACAGCGTGTCTATGTTTGAGCGCGATATGGAAACGGGACTTTTGTATCAGAAGCGTGTGCTTCCGGTCAGCGGAGATTATCCGAAGGACATTGCGCTCTTCCCGGACAACCGCCATATCGTATCCGTCAACCACGATACGTTTGAACTGACCATTTTCACAATCGATTACGAGAGACATCTGCTGATTATGAATGGAAGAGCCATCCGTGTGGACAATGGAAACTGCTGCATTATGGTTCCGCTCCCGGGAGCGTCATCGCACGAAGCCGCTGCGGAATCGTGAGAGAAGATTTTGGCAGACTGTTTAACTTAACTCACCAATTCGGGTAATCCCGACGTAAATGCTGCTGATTTTATACCAGGTCGGGAAGTCGACGACACCCGTCTGGGGCAGTCCGAAAACCGATTGAAATTCTCTCACAGCGGATTGCGTTCGCTCTCCGAAGATGCCGTCCGGCACGATGGATGGAATGGCAGTGTAGACGTTGGCGATGGCCTGCAGCTGTTCCTGCATCTGCCGGACTTTGTCTCCGGAAGATCCGATGCCCAGGTCATACCCCGGCCAGGAGGAAGGGATGCCTGCGATCTGTTCTGCCGTGTTGATGTAGAGGCTGCTTCCGTAGTAGTTTCTTAGAATCTGGATCGGACTGTATCCCTGCTCTCCCAGCGTTTTAGAACCCCACTGACTCATCCAGTTGGGGCAGGAGACACGTTTCCCGTCACAGTACTGTGTCAGAAGCGGCTGTTTGACGTTGGGACGGGACAGATACTGGTCGAAGAGTTCATCCACCAGGACAGAGATTTCTTCAAAGATGTTCCGGCCGTAGATCCATTTCTGATCATAGGCGGTGGAAGAGGTGATGGTAAAGTCATATCCCCGGTTGCGGTACCATTCGGTATAAACCCGGTTCATCGTAAAAGACTGGATGGCAAGGATGTTGGCGATGAGCGTGCTCTCCGGCCAGGTGGCATAAATCTCGCTGGAGGCAACGTTTTTGATGTAATCCCGGTACGGGACAAAGTAATCGGGGGCAGAGCGGTCGGAGGGAACGCCGTCATGGACAACGATGGTCTCCGGCACGACGACGCGGCTGAGCACGATCTCGCCGCTCTGACCGGTCGGCTTGATCTCCGCCTCCGCGATCTTGGGCGGATATTCCCCGTAAAGCGTGTGGTCCGGGATGTGAATGACGCTCGCTTCCTCGTCCTCCGGCGTCAGTGCGGTCATGCGGACCGGCTGAATGGCGGTTGTTTCAGGGAGAATTTCGGTTCCCTCCACCTCAAACGGTTCGAATCCCGGGGCGGTGACCCGGACAATATATTCCGCGTAGGGCATGGGGCTTTCCGGCTCCAGACTGTAGGCCAGCGGCGGGGCGGCCAGCTCCAGATCCTGCGTCTGACCGGAACTGTCGGTTTTTGATTGTTCTAAAATTTCATTGGGGGCAGACATGGGGGAGATGGATACGGTAGCATCAGAGATGGGGAAATTGTTCGAGGCAGACGTTACCGTGACAATAAGATGACCCGGCTGGGAGGGGGCGGTTTGTCTGGCATTTAGAATCAGCATGACATTCTTCCTTTCTGCTTTGATCGGATGACAACACGCGGTCTGTACCAATGTATGTGAGAGAAGAATGTTTCATGAATTGTTTTTTTCACAGAAAAGAAGAGCCGGGATTGCCCTCTTTGGGGTCGGATTGCGGACGGCGCATTTGATCGACAAGCTGTACAAGAAGGAGAATCTGATGTTCGTTCAGCCCGTCTACCCGGATTGCGGTGTAGGCCTCCTGGCCGAGCAGGTAATCCACAGATACGTGGAAGATGCGGGAGAGCTGTAAGAGGACTTCACAGGAAGGAAAACGGACGTCATTCTCATACGAGGAGATGAGCGATTTTGTGACGCCGAGGCGCTTTGCAAGCTGTTCCTGGCTGAGGGGAATTCCCTTCCTCAGCTGTTTCAGGCGTTTTCCGAAATTGTACATAAAAGCCTCCGTTCCGGAGCGTAGGCGAAAGACACAGAGACATTCGCACAGGCAATTTCCTGGATGTCATCAAAACCGTTTGTGACGCTCCGACACAAATGGCTGTCTGGAAAATAAGCAGGTCGGATTGCTTTTTACACGGACCTCCTCCGAATGAGGGGAGATATGCCGCTTTGAGGATGCCGAATCCAGCTCCTTTTAATTTTAAAGGGAATTTTGTCACTATGGGTGATAAAAAGTACACAATTTGAGAAGAACCGGGGAAAACAGTGAGACAGGGAAAGGAGAGGGAAATGATGAATCAGACACCGATACAGCTGCGAACGGATAAGCTAGGAGAACGGGTTGTGAAGGCGCTGGAGCGCCGGCATTTTGAGGCCTGCTATTGCCGCACAAAGGAAGAGGCACGAAAAATTGCGCTGTCGTATTTGCCGGAGGGCAGCAGCGTGGCCTGGGGAGGCTCTGTCAGCATTGAGGAGATTGGACTTTTGGACGCCGTACGGCATGGAAACTACAGCGTAATTGACCGCGATGCCGCTTACTCGCCGGAGGAGAAGGCGCAAAAAATGCATCAGGCATTTTTCTGTGATACGTTTTTGACGAGCACAAATGCCCTCAGCGAAGACGGGCAGCTCGTCAACATTGACGGCAATGGAAACCGGGTGGCTGCGATGATTTATGGACCCAAACAGGTTATCATCGTTGCCGGCATCAACAAGGTGACAAAGACGGTGGAGGACGCCCTTGTGCGGGCGCGAACGGTTGCAGCGCCGATCAATGCGCAGCGCTTTCCGCTGAAAACGCCATGTCTTGAGACCGGGGCGTGCGCAGACTGCACCCGGGAAGACTCCATCTGCGCATACATCGTGACAACAAGAATCTGCCGCCCGGCCGGAAAGATAAAAGTCATTCTGGTTGGGGAGGCGCTTGGATTTTGACGATCCATCTGTGCAGGCAGACTTCGCCGTTCGGTGACAACGGATCGTGCGATCTGCGATCCGTCCTGCCCGTCGGATGACCTCCGGGCGTATCGCGCAAAAGACGCATCACAAATGTGATGCGTCTTTTTTAAAAACTGGGCTGCAAGGATTCGAACCTTGAAATGCTGGAGTCAGAGTCCAGTGCCTTACCATTTGGCGACAACCCATTGCCTATTGACAAGAGAGAGTATACACCAAGGCGGGAGAAAAATCAAGCACTTTTTTCATTTTTTTTTGAAAAAATTAAATTCGCTATATTTTCAAAAAAATCACCAATTTTCTGAATACAGCAGATTACAGCAGAGCAGTCTCGGTGCGGCCCGGAGAAACAATCATTGCACAGCGCAAAAAAATGTGATATACTGAACCTTGTCAAAAAAAGAGATGCAGAAAGGCAGAAAAGATGTATGAGTTTCACACAAGAGTTCGCTACAGCGAACTGGATGAGCATGGAAGGCTGTCGCTGAATGGGATTATCAATGATTTCCAGGATACAACCAATTTTCACTCGCTGTCGATTGGCATGGGGTTGGATTATGTGGAACAGGTGCAGCAATTCTGGATGCTTGTGTTCTGGCAGATCGTGATTGACCGATATCCGACGCACGGGGAGGAAATCCGGATCGGGACGCAGGCGTATGATTTCTCCACAACGCTGGGACTTCGTAATTTTGCGATCCTGGATGCGGAGGGAACGTATCTTGTGAAGGCAAACTCGATCTGGACGTTGATTGACGGAAAGACCGGGCATCCGATGCGCATTCCGATGGATGTGCGCGAGGCGTATGGATATGCGGAACCGATTCCGATGGAGTATGCTCCGAGAAAAATCAAGCTGCCCAAGGGAATGACGCCATTTGCGGGAGTAAAAGTGACCCGTCATATGATTGACAGCAATCATCATGTGAACAATGGGCAGTATGTACAGATTGCAGCGGATCTTCTTCCGGCGGATGTTGAAATTCGGGAGCTTCGGGTGGAGTACAAAAGGCAGGCCGTGCTCGGAGAAGAGATCATCCCCTATATGGGAAAAGAGGACGGGCGCTATGTCGTGAGCCTGTGCGGGACAGATGGAAAGCCGTATGCGGTTGTGGCACTGTATCCCAGGTGCGGCAGCCAGCCGGCAAAAGAAAGAGACAACAACGGACAGTGTGCGCAGCAGGGAGGCACACAGGAGGGGAAGATCGATGATTGATTTGGGAAGAGTTCAGAGACTGAACGTGATTCGTAAGAAAACGTTTGGCGTTTATTTGGGAGAAAAACAAGAGGATACGGGTGTCCTTCTTCCGGCAAAGCAAGTGCCGGAGGGGACGAACGTCGGAGATGAACTTGACGTTTTTGTATACAAGGATTCCAGCGACCGACTGATCTGTACGACACGGATTCCGGCGATGCAGCTGGGGGAACTTGCCGTGCTGGAAGTTGCGCAGACGACAAAGCTGGGTGCTTTTTTGAGCTGGGGACTGGAAAAAGATCTGTTCCTTCCGTTCAAGGAGCAGAGCTATCCGGTGAAAACGGGAGATCACTGCCTGGTCGCTCTGTACATTGACAAAAGCAAGCGCCTCTGCGCGACAATGCGGATCTATGACTATCTCCGGGCAGACAGCCCGTTCCAGAAAGAGGATACGGTGCGGGGAACCGTTTATCAGGTAAACCCGGAACTCGGGGTTTTTGTGGCAGTGGACAATTGCTACTACGGGCTTGTTCCCTCCAGCGAAGTGTTCCAGGAATTGAAGCCGGGTGATCAGATCGTGGCGAAAGTTGCCAGGGTGCGCCAGGACGGAAAACTGGATTTGCGGCTTCGGGAGAGAGCGTATCTCCAGATCGAGGAAGATGCGCAGCTGATCTGGGATGCCCTGGAAGAATATGACGGGGTTTTGCCGTTTGGGGAAAAAGCATCCCCGGAGGTCATCAAGCGGGAGCTGCACTTGAGCAAAAGCAGTTTTAAGCGCGCGCTTGGACGCCTTTTAAAGGAAGGCAAGATTCAGATCAGCGATACCTCAATCCGGAAAACAATACGATAACGGCAAACGGCCGCGCGGCATCCATACAAAGAAACAAGGCAAACAAATGGCCGCGCAGAAAGGAATGGAAACATGAAAAAGAAAATCAGCACATCGAAGGCGCCCGCAGCAATCGGGCCATATTCCCAGGCAATTGAAGTCAATGGAATGGTATACACATCGGGTGTCATTCCGGTTGACCCGCAATCGGGAATCATTCCGGAAGGAATTGAAATGCAGGCAAAACAGGCAATCGGAAATTTGGTCTGCCTTTTGGAGGCGGCCGGGACGTCCGCCGAAAATGTGGTAAAAACAACAGTATTTTTACAGGACATGAATGATTTTGCAACGGTAAATGCAATCTACGCCCAATTTTTCACCGGCACATATCCTGCCCGCTCCTGCGTGGAGGTCGCCAGACTGCCAAAGGATGTGCTCATTGAGATCGAAGCGATTGCGGTAAAAGAAGAATAGTCGGGAAAGGAACGGGATGAGAAGAACAAGAAAAGTGAATCTGTTTTTGCTGTCTGTTATGCTGGCGGCGCCGCTGCTGTCGGTTGGGCTGGAGCTGATTCAGATCTTTTTTCCGATACCGCTGTGGCTGCGCTTGATGGCGGGAGAGCTGAGCATTTTGCTGTGCATTCTGCTCTACGCGGCGCTCACGAAATCGAACCCCATCCGGGAGTTTCCCTTTCGGAAGATGAAGAAATCAACGGTCGCATGGTGCGTACTCCTGTCCATCTGTACGATGCCGCTGATGACGGTCGTGAATCTGCTGACCCAGTTCTTTACGGAAAATGCTCTGACGAATGTGATGATAGAAGTGTATGAGCTTCCCTTCTGGGTGCTGTTTGCCATTTTGGCAGTCATGCCCCCGGTGATCGAGGAGATTGCTTTTCGGGGAATTCTCTATCAAAATTACAGGCAGAATGGAATTTTGATGGCGATTGTACTTTCTGCCTTCTTGTTCGGCCTGATGCACATGAACTTCAACCAGCTCTGCTATGCACTTGTCATGGGAATTGTGGCGGCACTCATGGTGGAGGCGACGGGAAACATCCTCTCCTCTGTTCTCCTTCATTTTATCATAAACGGATCCAACATCGCATTGATCGGGCTGAGCAGCCTTTTATCGGGAAACTCCATTGCGGAATTTTACAGACAGGAGGAAGCCCAGATGGAGATGATGGGGAGAGAGTTTGTTTTGCTGACGTCCCTTCTGCTGTATGGGTGTCTTGCCATCGCAGGGTGCGCCGTAGGCATCTTCGCCTTCTGGAGGCTGTGCCGCTCGACAGGAAGGTGGAAATATATGAAGGCAGTCTTTGGCCGCCGCATTGTCCTGCCGCAAAAGGAACGGACTGTGGATCTGTGGCTTCTGGCCGCGATTCTGGTTGGAGTCCTCCTCCTTTTGGCAAACGAAATCGCCGCTTCCCTCATTGTCTGACGTACCGCCCCAAAGGAAGGCGGAGAAGATGCCCCGGATGTCTACTGTGTAGTGTCCCTGGAAGCGGAATCGCTGCGCACGTTTTTCGTGCGCTTGTCCTGCTGTAGTGCGTATTGCTGCCGCCGGATGGACAGCAGATGTGTTTTGATGAGGGAACAGCAGGCATCCAGTTCCTCCGGCGTACAGGTTTTCAGAATATGAGACATCTCATCGTATTGGCTTCCCGGCCCCGTTTCCCGGACCATTTGGGGAAATGCGGCGGGGGGAACGCCCTGCCCTTCCAGAAGATAATCATACGAGATATTTAAAAAATGGTGGATGCGGGATGAAATCGATGCGGAAACCGGGCGCGATCCGCGCTCCAGGGCACCCAGGTAACTGGGAGAGATGCCAAGCTTTTTGCTCAGCTGCTTTTGGGTCAGTCCCAGCTTCTGGCGCTCCCATCGGATTCTTCCGCCGATGGTTTTCGGCGGGAATTCGCCGTAAGAACGGGTTCTTCTGCGGTTTGCCGGGATTGCTCTCTCCCGGCGCGATTCATTGTTCGTTTTGGTAGAATTCATTGCGGTACCTTCCTTTTCAAACAGTATTGCGCGGAAAATCCAATCCGCAGCACAAAAATCCACTGTCCTCCCGCAGGCATCCTGCACCGGAAAACAGCAATCCATGGATTTCTCTCGAAAAGGTTAGGAAAAGGGATTTAGAAATTCATTTCTTCAGAATCAGTATAACGCACAGGAAGAAAAAAGGAAAGCGATTTATCCTGCCAAAAAGAAACATATTGTGAAAGGATGTCATTGGAAATCACGAAAAAAGAAGTGAAAAAGTCCCAAAAAGAGACTGAAATCATATAAAATCCCGGTTTTTTCGGTGGAGAGGGGAGCGTTTTGACAATTTGCCTAATTTCGAAATTGAAATTTGGTTAATTGACATATTCCTTTTTTGCCGTGAATTGTGTATGATAGGAATAGATGAGAGCTGCGGGGGCGGCAAAGAATCATTTTAGTCAGAAAAGCAGGAGGATTGTTAAAAATGGCAAGTTTATCATTGAAGAACATCTGCAAGGCCTATCCGAATGGGTTTGTTGCAGTAAAAGACTTTAATCTTGAAATCGCAGACAAGGAGTTCATCATCTTCGTAGGACCGTCCGGATGTGGTAAGTCTACGACCCTTCGTATGATCGCAGGTCTGGAGGAGATCTCTTCTGGTGAGCTGTGGATCGGCGACAAGCTGTGCAACGATGTAGAACCGAAGGATAGAGACATTGCGATGGTATTCCAGAACTACGCTCTGTATCCACATATGTCCGTATATGATAATATGGCATTCGGACTGAAGCTGAGAAAAGTTCCGAAGAATGAGATCGATAAGATGGTACATGAAGCTGCTAAGATCCTTGACCTGGAGCATCTGTTAGACCGTAAGCCGAAGGCTCTTTCCGGTGGTCAGAGACAGCGTGTTGCAATGGGACGTGCAATCGTTCGTAACCCGAAGGTATTCCTGATGGACGAGCCGTTGTCCAACTTGGATGCAAAGCTTCGTGTTCAGATGAGAATTGAGATCTCCAAGCTGCATCAGAGACTTGGCACAACGATCATCTACGTAACACATGACCAGACAGAGGCTATGACACTTGGTACAAGAATCGTTGTACTGAAGGATGGTATCATTCAGCAGGTAGATACACCAAAGAACCTGTATGACAAGCCAATCAACAAGTTCGTAGCTGGATTCATCGGATCTCCGCAGATGAACCTTTGCGATGCAACTGTAGTTGCAAAGGGCAACGATGTTGCTGTAGAGTTCGCTGGAAACTCCATCAAGCTGCCGGCTGACAAGGCTGCTGTTTTGAAGGAAAAAGGATATGTTGGCAAGCCGGTTATCTTCGGAATCCGTCCGGAAGACCTGTATGACGATGCTGAGAAGGTTGCAGAGGCAACAAGACTTGGCTGTGTATTTGATGCAACGATCCGTGTATACGAGATGCTGGGTGCTGAAGTATTCCTGTATTTCGATCAGGGAGATGCAAGCTTCACCGCAAGAGTAAATCCGCGTACAACTGCAAGACCGGGTGATACTGTTAAGTTTGCTCCGGACCTGTCCAAGATCCACATCTTTGACAAGGAAACAGAAGTTGTTGTTTGCCACTAATGAATGCGCAAAGATGCGTTGTCGGCACACTGTTTTGGGAGGCGGATCTTCCCCTTTGAATAGAAACTCTGCCGGGCAAACCATAAAAAATTTGTGAAATTTGGGGAAATGTATAAAATTCATACATTTCCCCTTTTATTTTTTTGAAAAATAGATTATAGTAGTGGTATACGGTTGAATAGACAATGAAAAAGGAGCGTATCAGAATGATCTCAAATCAGATTTTACAGACAACCATTGAGGGAATCAAAAATATCACCCGCATTGATCTGTGTGTCAGTGATACGGATGGTAAGATATTGGCAACCACGTTAAATGAGCCCGAGATAAAAGAAGAGCTGATTCTCGCCTTTGTAGAATCCCCCGCGGACAGCCAGGTGATTTCGGGATTCCAGTTTTTTAAAGTATTCGACGATCATCAGATGGAGTATGTACTCTTGGCAAAGGGAAACAGCGATGATGTATATATGGTAGGAAAGCTGGCTTCCTTCCAGATCCAAAATCTTCTCGTGGCTTACAAGGAACGGTTTGACAAAGACAATTTCATTAAAAATCTTCTCCTGGATAATCTTTTGCTTGTCGATATTTACAACCGTGCGAAAAAACTGCACATCGACACAAACATTCGCCGGGTGGTATATATCATCGAGACGCAGCACGAGAAAGACAGCAACGCACTTGAGATGGTGAGAAGCCTGTTTGCCGGCAAGACAAAGGACTTTATTACGGCGGTAGATGAGAAGAACATTATTGTCGTAAAGGAAGTGAAACAAAACGAAAGCAATGAGGAGATGGAGAAGCTGGCAAAAGTCATCGTCGATATGCTGAACACCGAAGTGATGACGAAGGTTCATGTGGCGTATGGAACGGTTGTCAACGAGCTGAAAGAAGTTTCCCGCTCCTATAAGGAGGCCAAACTGGCACTGAATGTAGGAAAAATCTTCTACAGTGACAAGAACGTTGTCGCGTACTCCAATCTTGGAATCGGACGTCTGATCTATCAGCTGCCGCTTTCTCTGTGTCAGATGTTTATCACAGAAATTTTTGATGGGCGTTCCCCGGACGAGTTTGACGATGAGACGCTGTCCACCATCAACAAGTTTTTCGAGAACAGTCTGAATGTGTCGGAGACGTCTCGCCAGCTGTATATTCACCGGAATACGCTTGTATACCGGCTGGACAAACTGCAAAAGAGTACGGGACTGGATTTGCGTGTGTTTGAGGATGCAATCACATTTAAAATCGCTCTTATGGTCGTGAAATATATGAGATATATGGAAAAACAAGATCACTAAAAAAAGAAATAAGTGTCAAAAGAGGGGAGCGGAATCGCTTCCCTCTTGGAGAATAGGGCAAAACGGTGCCAAAGCGATGGCGCCAGAGAGGCGGTAGTGCAGAGATGATGGAAGAGAGCAGCAATACGAAACAGAAAAGCTATGGAAGAGGATTGGCGGTAGGGGCAGTCAGCTCGATGCTTGTGATGCTGGTTCTGATGATCGGGCTGAACCAGCTGTATGTTCGCAGACTGGAGCAGATTGAGGCGAATTACGCGGCGGCTGCGACAGACGAATCGAAGATTTCGGTCCGCCTGGGAGAAAAAATGAATCAGATCGAACGGTTGATTCATCAATATTACTATGAGGATGTCGACTTGGATGCGATGGAGGAGGACGTGTACTCTGCCATGGTAGATTCTCTCGGAGACGTATACTCGGTATATTACAATGAGCAGGAATACAACGAACTGATGCAGAGTGTGTCCGGGCACTTTAAAGGCATCGGCGTTGTGATCAGCGAGAATGAGAAAGGTGCTTTTGTTGTTCAGGTGTATGACGGAGGATCCGCCAAAGATGCCGGCATTGTGCCAAACGACGTCATCTGCGGGCTGAACGGAGAAGATCTTGCGGGAATGGACATCAGTCTGATTTCTGCAAGAATCAAGTCATCTGAGAATGACATTGCCCATGTCCGGGTATATCGGGAGAGTACAGAGGAATATCTGGAATATGATCTGGAGCTGCGGGAAATGGATATCCCTACGGTCAGCTATGAAATGAAAGAAGATGGGATTGGCTACATTGCGATCAGCCAGTTCAGCAGTGTGACGGGAAAACAATTTGAAGATGCCATCCGCCAGCTGCAGACACAGGGGCTTTGCGGGCTTGTCATTGATCTGCGCAACAATGGGGGCGGGGATCTGATTACGACAACGGAGATGCTGGACCTTCTTCTCCCGGAGGGAATGATTACGTATACAAAAGGGAAAGACGGGACGGGAAGTGAGTATACATCCGATGCGAACCAAATCATTCAGGTACCGATGGCATTGCTGGTGAATGGAAACAGTGCGAGCGCTTCTGAAGTATTTGCAGGCGCGCTCAAAGACTATGGAATTGCCACGCTGGTGGGAGAAACGACGTTCGGAAAGGGCGTTGTCCAGAGCATTTTGTCACTTGGAGACGGATCGGCACTGAAATTGACGGTGTCCCGCTACTATACGCCCAACGGTGTCTGCATTCATGGAATAGGGATAGAGCCGGATGTTTTTGTCGAACTGGATATCGAGGCGATTTCAAAAGAAGGAGCTACGGATGCGGATGACAATCAGCTCCAGGAAGCACTCAAAATTGTGAGAGAACAGCTTTCATAAAATAAATCCTTTCGTTTGTCGTAGGCGGAAACCCACTGCCTTTAGGCGGTGGGAGGAGCCTTGTAAATCGTTAGCCATAGAACCTTTTAATAATTGTTTACGATATTTGGTTACAAGAACTATATGCACTTTTAAATTGTACTTTCGCCTGTTATGACGGTTATA
>CASGAH010000030.1 GCA_949299375.1 uncultured Eubacteriales bacterium
AAGATTTTAACATCGAGAAAGTTGTAGTGGCGGTCAACAAATCCGCATTCCGCGCACTGGTGGAATTCACAGAAGAAGATCTGAGCTATATCTGCCGGTTCGTGACAGAGCGGCTGGAAGAATTGAAGATCAAACAGATTCCGATTGCGCAGATGCACAACGTTGTGGAGGGGGCGCTGGAGAAGGTCAATCCGAGTGTTGCCAAGAGTTATCGGGATTACCGGAATTACAAGCAGGATTTTGTACAAATGCTGGACGAAGTGTACCGGAAAAGCCAGGCCATTATGTACATCGGAGACAAGGAAAACAGCAACGCGGACAGCGCACTTGTGTCCACAAAGCGGAGTCTGATTTTCAATGAGTTAAACAAGAGCCTGTATCAGAAGTTTTTCCTCACGGTGGAGGAACTGCAGGCGATCCGGGACGGTTACATATACATTCACGATATGTCCGCCAGAAGAGATACGATGAACTGCTGTCTGTTTGACGTTGAGTCGGTGTTAAGCGGCGGATTTGAGATGGGAAATGTGTGGTACAATGAGCCAAAGACGCTGGATGTCGCTTTTGACGTCATCGGGGACATCGTGTTAAGTGCGGCCAGCCAGCAATACGGCGGATTCACCGTTCCGAGCGCAGACTTGATTTTGGAACCGTATGCCGAAAAATCGTTTGTGAAGAGCCGCCAGAAATATCTGGATCTCGGCGTCTCCCCGGAAATTGCGGAGAAGGAAGCGCTCAAAGATGTCGAGTATGAATTCAAACAGGGATTTCAGGGATGGGAGTATAAATTCAATACCGTTGCCTCGAGCCGGGGCGATTATCCGTTTATTACCGTGACATTCGGAACCGGAACCGGACGCTTTGCCAAGATGGCCAGCATTCAGATTCTTCGGGTGCATCAGGGAGGACAGGGAAAGAAAGGATTTAAAAAGCCGGTACTTTTTCCAAAGCTTGTCTTCCTCTACGATGAAAACCTTCACGGACCCGGAAAAGAGCTGGAAGACGTGTTCGAAGAGGGGATCCGCTGTTCCTCCAGGACCATGTATCCGGACTGGCTGAGTCTGACCGGGGATGGGTATGTCGCCTCCATATACAAGAAGTACGGAAAGATCATCAGCCCGATGGGATGCCGCGCATTTTTGTCTCCCTGGTACGAGCGGGGCGGAATGGAGCCGGCCGACGAGCAGGATATGCCGATATTTGTGGGCCGGTTTAACATTGGAGCGGTCAGTCTCCATCTCCCGATGATCTATCAAAAGTCCAAACAGGAGAGCCGGGATTTTTATGAGGTGCTGGATTACTATCTGGACCTGATTCGCAGCCTTCACCGGAGAACCTACGATTATCTGGGAGAAATGAAGGCGTCCACCAATCCGCTCGCCTACTGTGAGGGAGGATTCTACGGAGGCCATCTCCAGCTTCACGACAAAATCAAACCGCTTTTAAAGAGTGCCACCGCGTCTTTCGGCATTACTGCCCTCAATGAGCTCCAGGAGCTGTACAATCAGAAATCGATTGCGCAGGACGGACAGTTTGCGCTTGACGTATTGAAATATATCAACGAGCGGGTCAACCAGTTCAAAAAAGAAGACGGCCATCTCTACGCCATTTACGGCACACCGGCGGAAAATCTGTGCGGCCTTCAGGTAAAACAATTCCGCAGGAAATACGGGATTGTGGAACACGTGTCAGACCGGGATTATGTCAGCAACAGCTTTCACTGCCATGTGACGGAAGACATCAGCACGATCCGCAAACAGGATCTGGAGTACCGGTTCTGGGATCTGTCAAACGGAGGAAAAATTCAGTACGTTCGCTACCCGATTGACTACAACATTGACGCAATCCGCTCACTTGTGCGCCGGGCGATGAAGATGGGATTCTATGAGGGCGTCAACCTGTCGCTTGCCTACTGTGACAACTGCGGCCACGAGGAGCTGAGCATGGACGTCTGCCCGAAGTGCGGAAGCCGGAACGTGACGAAGATTGACCGGATGAACGGATATCTGTCCTATTCCAGAGTCAAAGGGGATACCCGTCTGAATGCGGCCAAGATGGCAGAAATCAAAGAGAGGAAGAGTATGTGATGAGGTTCCACAATATAACGAAGGATGATATGCTCAACGGAGACGGCATCCGGGTTGTCTTATGGGTCTCCGGCTGCTCTCACCAATGCAAAGGGTGTCAAAATCCCATCACATGGAATGAGAACGTGGGCGTATTGTTTGACGAAGCGGCGATGGAGGAAATCCGGGTTGAGATGAGAAAGGATTATGTCGCGGGCATTACGTTCAGCGGCGGGGATCCGCTCTTTCCCGGAAACCGGGAGACGGTCGAGCGGTGCATCCGCTCCTTGAAACAGGAGTTTCCCGACAAGACAATCTGGATGTACACCGGATATGTGTGGGAAGAAATCAAAGACCTCCCGTTTCTCACACTCGTGGACGTGCTGGTGGACGGCGAATTTGTTCAGGAGCTGTTTGACTCGAATCTGCACTGGAAAGGAAGTTCCAATCAGAGGGTGATTGATGTTCCAGAAACGGTAAGGACAGGAAAAGTCGTCCTAAAGAAGGAAGGCTGAGAGCGTATTTTTGAGGAAACGCTAGAATAGTATCATATTTCGCTAGAATACTGCAAGAAAAAAGGGGAAATTACGGGTATACTAGACGTATCAAAGAAAGTAGCCTGTTTTATGGATGAGGATTTGAGAGGGATTGATGATATGGAACATCTAAGAGACATCAGCAACTATGAGTTTTCCGATTTTGACGCATATCTGTTTGCCCAGGGAAGTCACAATGAGATTTACAAAAAGCTGGGAGCGCACCCCTGTGTCAAAGATGGGGAGGAAGGCGTGCTGTTTGCCGTGTGGGCGCCAAACGCCTCTTATGTCAGCGTGACAGGAGATTTCAACGGCTGGAACCGCCAGGAAAATCCGTGTGTCCGTCACGGAGATGACGGTGTGTGGAGCTGCTTTGTCCCCGGAAATTTGCTGGGAAATTGCTACAAGTTCTGCATTCGGACTTCCTATGGGGCGGAAATGCTCAAGTCAGACCCCTACGGCGTGACAACGGAGCTGCGCCCCGGCAATTCCACGAAAGTGGGAGATGTGGAAGGGTTCGTATGGAGAGATGGACTTTGGATGGGACGCAGAAAGAAGACGAATCTGACCTCTTCTGCCATGTCAATCTATGAGGTACACCCCGGTTCCTGGATGAAGCATCCGTGGTCCTACGAAAATCCTCAGGGATTTTACTCCTTCCGGGAGCTTGCGGAGCCGCTTGCCAATTATGTGAAAGACATGGGATATACGCACATCGAGCTGATCGGTGTGGCAGAGCATCCGTTTGACGGCTCCTGGGGATATCAGGTCAGCAACTACTACGCGCCGACGTCCCGACACGGTTCCCCGAAAGACTTCATGTATTTCATCAACTACATGCACCAGAAAGGAATCGGCGTCATCCTGGACTGGGTACCTGCGCATTTCCCGAAGGATGCCCACGGCCTTGCGGAGTTTGACGGAACGTGTCTGTACGAGTACAGTGACCCGAGAAAAGGGGAGCAGCCGCAGTGGGGGACGAAGGTGTTCGACTTTGGCCGCAACGAAGTGCGCAACTTCCTGCTGGCCAACGTGCTGTACTGGCTCAAGGAATATCATGTGGACGGAATCCGGGTTGACGCAGTATCCTCGATGCTCTATCTCGATTTCTGCCGTCCTTCCGGCCAGTGGGTTCCCAACGTGTACGGGGGAAGAGAAAACCTGGAAGCGATCTCCTTACTCAAGAAACTCAACGAGGAAGTGAAAAACTTAAATACCGGAGCCATTGTCATCGCAGAGGAGTCCACTGCCTGGCCGAACATCACCGGGAATGGGGAAAATAGCCTCGGGTTTGATTTCAAGTGGAATATGGGATGGATGAACGATTTCCTAGAATATATGAAGCTGGATCCCATTTACCGAAAATATCACCACAACAAGATGAATTTCAGCATGATGTATGCCTACTCGGAGAACTTCATCCTTGTCCTCTCTCACGATGAGGTGGTACATTTGAAGAAATCGATGCTGAACAAAATGCCGGGCGACAAGTGGAACCGCATGGCAAACTTGAGAGCTGCCTACACGTTTATGATGGGACATCCCGGCAAGAAACTTCTCTTTATGGGACAGGAATTTGCCCAGGAGCAGGAGTGGAGTGAGCAAAGAGAGCTGGACTGGGGGCTTCTTGGCAATCAGAATCCGGATCAGAAACTGCATGTGGGAATGCAGAATTATGTGAGGGAACTGCTTCACCTGTACCGGGCGAACCGCTGCATGTATCAGCTGGATCAGAACGAGGCGGGATTCCACTGGATCAGCGCAGACGATGCAAACCGAAGCATTTTCAGCTTTGAGCGCCACAGTGCAGACGGCAAGAACAATCTGATTTTCATTTGCAATTTCACGCCTGTGGAATGGAGCGGATACCGGGTCGGCGTTCCCAAGAAAAAGAATGTCTATCTGATGCTGGACAGCAATGAACCGCAGTTTGGCGGATACGGGGAGAAAAGAGAAGAGCGGATGATCTTTAAGCCGGAGGAAGTGGAGGCAGATCATCGTCCCTATTCGTTTGAATACTCCCTGCCTGCCTACGGTGCGCTCGTATTCCGCTATTGATGAGAACAGGAGCAGACCATCATGTATGACAATCTGATATTTGACTTGTATGGAACGCTTGTGGACATCCGCACAGATGAGGAGTCGGAAGATGTCTGGAGCGCCTTTGCAGCGTATCTTAGCCGTCAGGGGGTGAACTACGCCTGGGAAGAGCTCAGAGAAGCTTACCGGGAGACGATTTCCCGGCAGGAGCAGGAAGAAAGCCGGTATGAGTATCCGGAGATTGAGATTCGGGACACGTTCCGCCTTCTCTGCCTGCAAAAAGGATGTGACGCGGGAGAAGAGCAGATCGAAGCCATCGCCCGCACATTCCGCAGGATGTCGACCCGCTATGTGCGCCTGTACCTGGATACAGAGCAATCCCTGCGCCGGTTTAAGGAGGCAGGAAAGAAACTGTATCTTCTCTCAAACGCACAGACCGCATTCACCATCCCGGAGATAGAGGCACTTGGGCTGGATCAATATCTGGATGGCGTGCTGATTTCCTCCGAGTGCGGGTGCAAGAAGCCGGATCCGGCATTTATGGAGCAGCTTCTGAAGCGATATGGGCTTGACCGCACCCGCTGTGTGATGATTGGAAACGATGCGCAGGCAGACATTGGCATTGCCCGGCGGGTCGGGATGGACAGCGCCTATCTCCACACAAACCTATCTTCGCAGCTGGAAAAAAGACCTGACAGCACTTATGCAAGCATGGACGGGAAATTGTCGGAGCTGGTTTTGCCGCTTACGCGGTAAAGTAATCGTTATCTCATCCTGATTTTCTGGTACAATCAGAAAATCAGGATTTTTTTCGCGATACGCCCGGAGGGCGACTGCCGTGCTTGCTTCCTGTTGCTTTAAGTTAAAAATATGTCATAATGTATACTTTATGAGAATTGGATATATATTTCTTTGACCTAAAAACAACAGGAGATTAGGTTAATATGTTCTCTAAAAAACGAAAAAAGTGCTTGCTAAGATTGGAATATTGGGATATAATAAAATTCGTAGAAGAACTATCTAAAGATATAAATTTTGGCAGAGCAATTGTTGTGAGTATTCACCAATCAGACTTTTGCACTGGCAGCAATACCTGGTATGGTTTCACAATAGAAAAGGGAAGGTCAAAGCTGCAGCAAAGGACTGATCTCGTTGGATAGAGAATGGAATTGGGGTTCTTTGCAGGAACGACAAAGGTTGAGGAGACAGAAAACTGGTGATACGAGAACCAGTTTTTTTTGAATGAGAAAAAAACATGCAAATATAGGTACGGAATAAAGATTGTAAATGAAAGGATATCCGGGTCAAAAGGTCATGCATGCCATGTTCGCATGGCAATGGATGACCTTTTGAATGCAGCATCACAAGATGGATATGAAATGCAATCAGAAACAGAGAGATCGGACGCATTTCGGAGAAAGGGAAAAAAGATGTACCGTATTTTAATTGTAGATGATGAGAAAATAGAGCGGAATGGAATTGCTTTTTTGTTAAGGCAGATGAAGGGGGAGTTTGAGGTTTCGGAGGCTGCAAACGGCAGACAGGCTCTGGACTACCTTCAGAAAGAGGATGTGGACATTTTGCTGACGGACATCCGTATGCCGTTTATGGATGGGATCGAGCTGATTTCCAAAATCAGCGAACAAAAGGGAGGGAAATCTCCTCTTAAAATTATGATTTTCAGCGGATACAATGAGTTTGATTATGCCAAGTCGGCAGTTCACTACGGCGTATCTGAGTATATTTTAAAGCCTGTGGATCCGGAGGAATTCCAGGCATCGATGAAGCGGGTTCTCCGGGAGATCGATGCGATCCGGGCTGATTCGCTTTTGAAAGAGCGGAGTCTCTCGTTTATGAAAGAGCATCTTCTGTATGAACTTCTAAATGGGGTCACGGAGGAAGAACTTGTGCGGATGTCCAGCGGGCTTGTGGACATCCAGGCGTTTCACGCCTATCGGCGAATGATGCTTCTGGAAATGAATGAGGAATTTTTCGGAGTGGCGGGGGATGCGTTCGAAAAAGAATTGAAGTCCATTCTCCCCGATACATACCAATATCTGAATTTGAATCTGACGCAGAGTGTTTTGCTGTTTCCGGAGCAGAACCATTTGATCGACTGGCGCAGTCTGGCCCAGCAGATTTATGAGAAAATCAAAGAGGTGTTTGGAAAGGAATGCTACATCGGTGTCTCCGGGGAGATCAAAGACGGCACACAGATTTCTTCGGTGCTGGATGAGCTGGAGCGGATGGTGGAGTATAAATTTTGTCAGCCGGAAACGCACATCTATTCTCAGATCAACCGCCAAAATCCGCTGATGTCCGCGGAGGAGGACGACGCGATGCTGAAATGGATTCGTCAGGATCTGGAGAACAAAAACATTCGCGCAGTGCGGGAACATTTTCAGAAGCTCTGCCAGAAGTACCGCAGCCTCTCGCAGTTCTCCCAAATATATATGAAGTTTTTGTTCTCCAATATATTAAAACTGCTTTACGACCATACCCAGGGCATCACCGAGAAGGAACTCAATGAATCGATGGAAGCGCTCTATCGTGCCACCGATTTGTACAAACCGATGGAGATCGCAGAGGCGATGATTGAGAGAACTGCGGAAGAGTTTGCGAAGAGTTCTGGAACAGTCCGCCGGGAGATGGAGACGGTAAAGCGATACATCCACAATCATTACAGCGAAGATTTGAGTGTTGATTTGATGGCGGAGCAAGTCTACATGGCACCGAGCTATCTGAGTGCACTGTTTAAAAAAGAGACAGGGGAGAACATCAGCAAATACATTAAGAATTATCGGATGAAGAAGGCAAAGGAACTCTTGGAAGACACGCATGAAAAGATCGTGAATGTGAGTGTTGCGGTCGGATATCCGAATGTCTCGTATTTTTGCCAGAGTTTTCGGGAATATTTCGGAGTGAGCCCTCAAAAGTTCAGGAGCAAAGGAGGAAAAAATGAAGCGGTTTTGGAACGTACTGAATAATCTGAAACTTCAGAACAAGCTGACGCTGATTTTCATTGTCAGCGGCTTCATTCCGGTACTGATTCTGTTTGTCGTCTCCTACACGCTGATGAGAGGGGTGCTGATGGACAAAGAGCGGGAGAGCTTGGAGGGATATTTGTCCCAGGCTGTCTCCGCACTGGAGTATCAGATTCGGATATACCATACGCTGTCGGACTACATTGCGTTCAACCAGGCGCTGACAAGGGTGATCGGGCAGGACTACGCAAGCGATTATGAGCGCTATGAGGAGATTGTCAATCAGCTGGATCCGATTCTGATGTCTGTGAAATATCTTCATCCGGAAGTCCGGCAGATAACCATCTATATGGAGGGGAATGCGATCCGGCACGACACATCGCTCGACTCGGTGGATGTCATTTCCTCGACAAGCTGGTATGCCGAGGTGGAGAAAAGCAGCGGACTTGTCTGGTTTATCGACAGCGCAAAAAAAGAAGTATTTTGTGCGAGAAAAATGCCCCTTCTGAATAAGGCAGGTCAGGAGGGGATTCTTTATATTGAGATGGACTACGACGAACTGTTCTCCTGTTTTCCGCAGGAAACGATTTTCAACTATGGAATGTATGTGGCAAATGAGCGGGGGAGGGTTGTCTTTTCCCGGGAAGAAGACAGCGGACAGTTTCATTTGACGTATCTGGATGTGAGAGATGCTGCTGCAGAAAATTCCAGAGCGTATACCATCTTGTCTCAGGAGGTCGGTGACCTCGGGTGGATGGTGTATCTGTATAAGAGCCGGTCGTTTACGATGGATCCGATGTATCCGATTGCGGTCATCATCGTCGTATTTTTGATCCTCTGCATCGTCTCCACCGGGGTTGCGCTGCTTTCCGCCTCCTCTTTGATTGTGCGGAGACTCGCGGGGCTGCTTGAAAATATGAATCAGGTGGAGAGGGGGAATTTTTCCTTGACGGTACAGGACGAAAGCCGGGATGAGATTGGAAACCTGATTCACGGCTTTGACCGGATGCTGACACAGATCCGGCGCCTGATCAAGGAAGTGCTGGAGAGCAAGATTGTCCAAAAAGAATATGAGATGAAGGCGCTCCAGGCGCAGATCAACCCGCATTTTCTCTACAATTCCCTCTCCATCATCAACTGGAAGGCAATTGAAGCGGGGGAGAAGGAGATCAGCCAGGTGACGCTTGCGCTGTCCACATTTTATCGGACGTCGCTGAACAAAGGAAACAACGTGATCTCTGTGGAGGATGAAATCAGCAATGTAAAGTCGTATCTGCTGATCCAATCGGTTATGCACGACTATAGCTTTGACATTGTCTATGACATCGATTCCGCCATTCTTCCGCTGAAGGTGCTGAATCTCATTCTCCAGCCTGTGGCGGAGAATGCCATCGAACATGGAATCGATCAGCTGACAGACAAAAGGGGACGGCTGATTTTGCGCGGGTACACGGAAGAGGGAATGCTGTATTTGACGGTGGAGGACAATGGAGCAGGAATGCCTCCGGAAATGAGTCAAAGCATTCTCACGAGTCAGTCCGGAGGATATGGGATTCGAAATGTTCATGAACGAATTCAGCTTTATTTTGGAAAAATGTATGGCATTGATGTGGAGAGTGCTGTCGGAGAAGGGACAAAAATTACGCTGAAGTTTCCCATCACCTACACAGCGCCAGACAAGAAGGGAAGGGAGTTTCGATGGGAGGAAACGGTGTGAGAAAGAAAAACATTGCGGCGTGGCTGCTTTTTTTGGGAATGGCAGTGTCCGGAACAGGGTGCGGATGTCCGTTGGAGACGGGGATTGAATCGACAGAGGAGACGGGAAATTCGTTGTCGCTGGAAGAGGAGATGGAATTTGCGCGCACAACGCCGCTTGGAAAATACCCGGAGACCGTCACCTTTACACAGGCAAAGATGGTCGGAAACAATGACAGCAATTTGCCCGAGGGAGATACATACGACGACAATGTATATACCCGGTGTATGATGGAAATGCTAAATGTGCGCTGTGAAAACATTTTGCAGGATACAGAGACGCAGTACAGTGTGAATCTGGAGATGATGATTGCCGACGGGAATATCCCGGACATTATGATGGTGTCAGATCTGGAGACGCTTCGCTATCTCGTGGAGCACGATATGATCGCCGATCTGACCGAGGCGTACGAAAACTGTGCCAGTGACCGCATCAAAGATATTTTCAACAGCTATGAGGAGAACTCTATTTTTCAAAATGTCGTATTTGATGGAAAATTGATGGCTGTCCCGGAGACAAACATTGCCTGCGGCCCCAATTTTGTCTGGCTTCGAAAAGATTGGATGGACGCGCTGGGTCTGGAGGAACCATCTACGCTGGAAGATGTGGAGGCCATTGTGCGGGAGTTTGTGCAAAAAGATCCTGGAAACAACGGGGAGGGCAATACCGTAGGGCTTGTGTGCGATACGAACGTCTGCGGGGAGAGCGGATACGGCAATGAATATCAAATGGATCTTGTCTTTGCCGCCTGCGGCGCATACCCGAAACAGTGGATTGAGACCGATGCGGGCGTGGAATACGGATCCGTTCAGCCCCAGATGAAAGAGGCGCTTTCGCGGCTGAACGCGTGGTTTGAGGAGGGAATCATCGACTCGGATTTCCTGTTTCACACATCCACCAATATTTTGGAGATGATTGTGAGCGGGAAATGCGGTTCCTTTTTCGGTCCTTGGTGGGCGACAAACAATCCGCTGATGGATGCGATGAAAGCCAACCCCGACGCAGAGTGGATGCCGTATCTGATCGCCACAAATGAAGACGGGTCGACAAGCTACTACAGCCAGAATCCGTCGTTCCAATATATTGTGGTGAGCAAAGAATTTGAACATCCGGAAGTAGTGTTTAAAATTATCAGCCTGATTTTTGACTACATGCGCTATGAAAAGCGCAACAACCCGGAATATGCCAGCTACTATGCGCTGAATGTGGATCCGAATGTGCGTCCGCTGGCGATCAACATTGACTACAACGAGGCAGTGGAAAATTGCTATGTCAATATCACCGCCGCCCTGGAAGGAAGTCTGGATCCCAACGAGCTGATGTCTGTGGAGCGGGCCTACTATGAGACATGCAAGGCCTACATGGAAAATCCCGAGAGTGAGGATCTGAGTCTTTGGTCCGCCTGGGTTTCCCGGATTCACGCCGGATCCCTTTTGCAGGAAGGGAACCTTTCCCAGGTTTCCTCGCTGTTTTTTGGGGAGACAAAAACGATGGAGGAAAAATGGTATCGCCTCAGTGAATTGGAAAAATCCATGTATCTGAAAATTATCACCGGGGAGGAGCCGGTTTCCTGGTTTGACCAGTTCGTGAGCGAGTGGAAGGCGCTTGGCGGGAGCCAGATTACGAAGGAAGTGCAAGAACAGCTCCAAGACAAACCAACCCGTGACGTCCCTTTCCAATAATTCAGCACAATGACGGAGGTTTACGGGAATTGGAAACGAAAATCTGGAATTACTGCCAAAAAGAGAGAGAGGTTTTGAGTCAAAATGACAGGTTATTAAAATTCCAACATATTTCTAAAAAAGCTTATATTTACGGGTATTTTTTGTGAAGTTATAATAAAAATGTAGAAAAGAGAACAGCCTTGAAAGACTGTTCTTCACAAAAAATTTTTATGTCTTCATATCGACAAGGAGGAGATCACAATGAAAATGTCCAAACTGATGGCAGCCTTTTTGGCTGTATCGATGGCAGCTTCTCTTGCAGCATGTGGTTCCAGCTCCAGCTCCGGCGAGCAAACAGGATCCGATGGAACACAGGGGAATGCAGGCGGAGAGACAACCGATGTCACATTAACCGTATGGTGCCCGGAAAATCAGGTAAGCACCGGAAGTATGGAAGAAATGCAGACTTCCTTCCAGGAACTGCATCCGGAGTGGAACATCACCTGGAAGACTTCTATCGTAGGAGAGGATGTCTGCAAGGATGAGATCTTAAAAGACGTAGAGGCAGCAGCCGATGTCTTCATGTTCTCGAACGACCAGCTGACAGACCTTGTAGATACCGGAGCAATCGCTCAGCTTGGCGGTTCTACTGAGGCAATGGTAAAAGAGACAATGGCAGAAAGCGTAGTAGATACAGTAACAATTGACGGAAAACTCTATGCCATCCCGTTCACGCACAATACCTTCTTTATGTATTATGACAAGACTCTTCTGGATGAGAATGACATTAAGACACTGGAAGGCATCGTTGGAAAAGATACGGCAGAGAACGTATACAACTTCTACTTTGAGTCCGCAGGCGGCTGGAAGCTCGGCGCATACTATTATGGAGCCGGATGTAGTGTATTTGGAGAGAGCGGAAGCGATCTGTCCGCAGGTGTTGACTGGAACAACGAGACCGGTCTTGCTGTTACCAATTACCTGATCGACCTCATCAACAATCCGAAATGCGCATATGACGGAGAAATCACCGTAAATGAGCTGATCTCCGAGCACAGACTCGGCGCATGGTTTGACGGTTCCTGGAACTATGATGCTTACCTTGAAGTTCTGGGAGATGATCTGGGACTTGCTGTGATCCCGACCTTCAACCTGGATGGAGAGGACCATCAGCTTCTTGGATTTTACGGTTCCAAGGCAATCGGTGTCAATGCACACTCTAAGAGCATGGCAGCAGCAGTTGCATTTGCCGCATATCTTGGCGGAGAGGAAATGCAGCTGAAGCGCTACGAAGATTCCGGACAGGTTCCGACAAACCTGACGGTCAGCGCAAGCGAAACAGTAACAAATGACCCGTTGGCAGCAGTTATTGTAGAAGAGGCGAATATTGCATCTGTTGCACAGCCACAGAATGCAGTATTCAGCAAGAGATACTGGAGTTATGCAAATGCCATTCCGACGGAAATCAGAAGCGGTGAACTTACAAAGGACAATGCACAGGCGAAGCTGGATGCATTTGTTGATGCGATGACTGCAGAATAATGATGACTTGGCGCGAAAAGTGCGAATCGTTTGCTCGCTTTTTCGCGGATCGGAGACGATCGGAACGGAATGTCTGGGAGAGGACATTCCGTTCTTCTTCAATCGCGGTCTGTCAAATGTCTGGATCTGTTTTTGTGAAGAAAGCAGGAGAAGAGCAAGGCCTTCTTCACAAATGCGGATCCGGGCAGGCGCGGACTGGAAGTCAGACGACTGGAAGGAGGATTTCTACTATGAGTAAGAACAAGGCGCCTCAGGGGGAGCTTTCTCTGAAAGATGCCGGATTTGTGAGTTCGTTTAAAAACGGGAATGCAGTGACAAAGGCATCCGCACTCGTATTTGGTCTTGGCAACCTGTTGCACGGACAGATCATTCGGGGGCTGCTGCTTCTGGCATTGGAAGCTGCATATATTGTCTATATGATTTCCTTTGGGTTGAATTCCCTTGGAGGAATGATCACACTTGGAACACAGGAGCAGGGACAGGTGTGGAATGAATCGCTGCAGATTTTTGAGTATGTAAAAGGGGATAACTCCATGTTGTTCCTCCTGTATGCGGTAATTACCATTTTCCTGACACTTGCCATTCTTTTGATGATGACAGTTTCTGTCAGAAGTGCATATGCAACGGAGTGGAGGCTGGCACACGGCCATGCACTTCCGACGTTTGGAGATGACCTTCGCTCGCTAAGACAGCAAAACCTGCACGTGCTTTTGCTTGTAGGTCCCTGCATCGGAATCATTGTCTTCACCATTGTACCGCTTGTTTTCACCATCTTAATCGCATTTACCAACTATGACAGTCAGCACCAGCCGCCGGGAAATCTGTTTACCTGGGTTGGTCTGCAGAACTTCAAAAACATGCTTGCTCAGGGAAGTGCGCTGAGTACGACATTCTGGCCAGTTTTGCAGTGGACGCTGATCTGGGCCGTATTTGCGACCGTCAGCAACTACATTCTTGGTATGATTCTTGCGATTGTCATCAACCGCAAAGGAACCCGCTTTAAGAGCTTCTGGAGATTTATGTTTATTTTGTCGGTTGCCATTCCGCAGTTCGTATCTCTTTTGAGCATGAGAACGATCTTCAATGCCAATGGTCCGGTCAACATTTTGCTGCGCGACTTAGGTTTGATTGGCGCAACCGATTCCATCCCGTTCTTCACCAATGCGCTGTATGCGAAGATTACGATCATCTGCATCAACATCTGGATCGGTGTTCCGTTTACGATGCTGACGACAACAGGTATCTTGCAGAACATTCCGGAAGATCTCTATGAGGCAGCGAGAGTGGACGGTGCAAACCCGATTGTTATTTTCTTTAAGATTACGCTCCCGTATATGCTGTTTGTCACGACGCCGAACCTGATTACATCTTTTGTTGGAAACATCAACAACTTCAACGTAATCTATCTTCTGTCGGGCGGCGGTCCGGATTCTCTGGAATACTACTATGCAGGAAAAACCGACTTGCTCGTTACGTGGCTGTATAAGCTGACCATCACCCAGAAGGACTACAATCTCGGTGCGGTTATCGGTATCTTGGTATTTGTGATTCTGGCAACCCTTTCCCTGCTGACGTATCGCCATACGGGATCCTATAAGAATGAGGAGGCGTTCCAATAATGAAATTAAAGAAATTTATCACAAATTCAATTGTACATGTCATTTTGGCAATATTGAGTTTTATCTGGATTCTCCCGATCTTCTTCGTTGTCCTGACTTCGTTCCGCGCAGAGGGAGGTTCCTACAAGACGTATATCTGGCCGAAGGGATTTACACTGGACAACTATATTAACCTGTTTGTAGAGCGCGGACAGCTTCACTACACAAAATGGTTTATGAACACATTTATCGTGGCAATTTTCAGCTGTCTGTTGTCTGCCTTCTTTGTGCTCTGTGTATCCTACTGTATGTCCAGACTGCGCTTTAAGATGAGAAAACCATTCATGAACATTGCCCTGATTCTTGGAATGTTCCCGGGATTTATGTCGATGTTTGCCATCTACTACATCCTGAAAGGACTTGGATTCCTGGAGAGCGGCGTCATGAAGATGATTGCACTTGTCCTCGTATACTCGGGCGGCTCGGGTCTAGGATTTTACATTGCCAAAGGTTTCTTTGACACAATTCCGAAGACGATTGACGAGGCTGCCTATATCGACGGCGCGACAAAATGGGATACGTTCATCCAGATCACAATCCCGCTGTCCAAACCGATTATTGTGCATACGCTGCTGACTTCCTTTATGGGACCCTGGGTTGACTATATTTTTGCCAAGGTAATCATGGGAACAGAAACCGATTATTACACAATCGCCATCGGTCTCTGGTCGATGCTGGAGAAGGAATACATTGAGTATTACTACACGCAGTTCTATGCAGGCTGTGTATTGATTTCCATTCCGATTGCAATTTTGTTCCTGCTCACACAGAAGTGTTATACAGAAAGTGTAGCCGGTGCAGTAAAAGGTTAAGAGATCTGCCGCAATTAAATCTGATCTCGCGATGCTTTGCGCAGCGCACGACTGTGCCGGGCAGATCGCAGACAAAGGGGGGCTGTTACCGGTTGGCAACAGCCCCCCTTGTCTGCGATAAAGTCCGCCAAGCGGTTTCAAAAGGATAGAATCCTATTATTTTGCGATAGAAAAATACAAGACTTCGCGGGAAAAGTTTCGTATGATGGGGGTGTACAACAAAAGTCCCCCCCAGATATTTTGCTGTACATCATACAATCCTCTGAAACAGATTTCTGCGGAAGGCTGGAGGCTGAACGGTCTTCCGCCAGAAGATCTGAGTGTTTGGGATGTCAAATGCAGCAGTCACACCGTTTGACCACTGCATTTTTTGATATCAGAACCAGAAACGCATACTGTTTGGAAGAAAACATACAATCAAAACGTGACAGCGCGGAATTTCGGAAAGGAATGAAAGGCATGAAGTTTATTTACGGAAAAAATGACTGGAGCAATATGGATCGGGCGGAAGAAAACTGCTATCTGCTGACAAACGGCATGGGAGGGTTTTCCTCTCTGACGATGGTAGGTTCCAACGCGAGAAATGATCAGGCGCTTTTGATGGGAGTGATGAAAGCTCCCAACGTCCGCTATCACATGGTAACCAATGTGCGGGAAGTGCTGAACGTGGGAGAGCATTCCTACCCGCTGTTTACGGTAAGACAGAAAGAAGAAGAAAAAAGTGAGAAGGGATACCGCTTCCTGAACAGTTTTACCTTTGAGCATCTTCCGGTCTGGGTTTTTCAGGCGGAAGGCGTGGAGGTTGTGAAAACCATCGCGATGGTACAGGGACAAAATACCGTGGGCGTGAAGTATGAAATCATTTCCCACACAGACAAACCGGTTTCTCTGGACGTCACACCGCTCTTTCAGTTTGTCCCCAAGGGGAGCGTCTTGTCGGAAGAACAGAAATTTTACCTGACAGAGAGCAGCGTCGAGAGCAGCGGCATTGTATTGTATTACAGGACGACCGGGGAAGTGATTCCCGAAGAAGCCGAATATGTGAATGATCTGTATTACAGCCAAGATGAGCGCGATGGAAGAGAGGCGAACGGACTGGCATTCCGGAATCATACCATCCACATGACAGAACGGGAAAATGAGCTTCTCTATTCGATGAACTGCATGGCGTGCTGCAATGCCTCCGTGGATGCCATCATCCGGGAGGCGATCCGGTACCGAAGGACGCTAGAAGAGCGCAGCGTCCTCTCCGATGAAGTGGCAAGACAGCTCGTGTGCAGCGCCAATCAATTTGTCTCTTATCGAAGTTCCACCGGAGGGAAGACGATCCTCGCCGGCTTTCCGTTTTTTGAAGACTGGGGACGGGACACGATGATTGCCATGATGGGGTGTACGATTGCGACAAAGCAATTTGAGGATGCCAAGAGCATTTTGAGAACATTTATGAAATACTGCCGCAATGGATTGATGCCGAATCTGTTCCCGGAGGGCGGGAAAGAACCGATGTACAACACAGTAGATGCAGCGCTTCTGTTTGTTGAGGCAGTCTACGAATATGTGCAGGCATCCGGTGACCGCGAATTCCTCCAGGAAGCTTTTCCGGTCTGCGAGCAGATCATCCGCTCTTATGCGGAGGGGACGGATTTCCACATTGCGATGGACGCAGATGGACTGATCAGCGCCGGAGGCGGGCTAGAGCAGGTCACCTGGATGGATGTCCGCTTTCAGGATATTTTGCCGACGCCAAGACATGGAAAACCGGTGGAAATCAACGCCTACTGGTACAACGCCCTGATGATTATGGATGGGTTTTGCGTGGAGCTCGGGAAAGCACGGGCGCTTCCTTACCGGGCGATGGCCAAAAAGGCGAGAGAAAGCTTTCAGGAATTGTTTTGGAATGAGGAGGCAAACTGCTTAAAGGACGTTTTGTCGGGGACAAAGGCGGACACGCAAATCCGATGCAATCAGATTTGGGCTGTGTCGATGCCATTTTCCATGCTGACGAGAAAACAGGCAGAGGCGGTTGTCTCCACCGTGTTTGAGAAACTGTATACGCCGTATGGATTGAGAAGCCTTGCGCCCGACGATCCGAGCTTTCATCCATTTTATGGCGGCACACAGTTCGACCGGGATATGGCGTATCACCAGGGAACGGTCTGGGCATTTCCTCTTGGCGCCTACTACCTGGCCTACCTTCGCGTGGCGCAGGACAAGAAAAAAGCGGCGCAGATTGTCAGACGACAGCTCGAGCCGATGCGGGCATGTCTGGCGGAGGGATGCATCGGGCAGATTCCGGAAATTTATGACGGATCCAATCCGACGATTTCCAAAGGATGCTTTGCACAGGCATGGAGTGTAGGGGAATTGCTGAGAGTGTACAAAGAACTGGAATCGATGGAATAAAATATAGATCAGACGCAGCAAAAAACAAAATGCCCGCAGGGCGGGACAGCGCTGGAGTATGGCAGCGGGAAATGAGGGAAAAATGGAACAGAAAAAGACACCTGCGCAGTGGAAAGCGTATTTTGAATCAGATTCGTTTCGTTCGCAGTATACGTACGAGGGGACGGATCTGGGAAGTGAGATCAGAGGGAATGAGACGACATTCCGGTTGTGGAGCCCGGTGTCAGAGTGCGCCTCGGTCTGTCTTTTTGCAACGGGAAGCGACGAGGAAGAGGGGGCAAAGTCACTCGGAAAATGGCAGATGACACAAAACGATCAGGGTGTCTGGTCGGTGACGATCGACAGAAATCTGGACGGCGTATATTATACGTATAAAGTGACCAACTGCCTCGGGACAGTTTCCTGCGCGGATCCGTACGGGAAGGCAGCCGGAGTCAACGGAATGAGAAGTATGGTAGTGGATTTGTCCTCCACAAATCCGAATGGATGGGAGCAGGATGTCCGTCCGCTGATCCGTCCGCAGGACCGGGTCATTTATGAGATCCATGTCAAGGATTTCTCCAACGACGAACACAGTGGAATTCCGGAGAAACACCGGGGAAAATATCTGGCCTTCACCGATGAGAATACGTCTCTGGACGGGGACGGCATTCATCCGACCGGGCTCGCTTATCTGAAAGAGCTGGGCGTCACGTATGTTCACATCCTTCCGATGTATGACTTTGGCAGCGTAGATGAATCGGGGGATCTTGCGGTGCAGTTTAACTGGGGATATGATCCGGAAAATTATATGACGCCGGAAGGTTCGTATGCGACCGACCCGTGGGATGGAAAGGTGCGGATTCGAGAGCTGAAAGAGATGGTGATGGCGCTTCACCGGGCAGGGATCGGCGTGATTATGGATTCCGTGTACAACCACACGTATCACCCGGATTGCTGCTTCCACCGGGCAGTCCCCTATTACTATCACAGACTGTGGGAAACAGGAGAATTCTCGGACGGATCGTGCTGCAGCAATGACACGGCAAGTGAGAGAGAAATGTTCCGGCGCTACATGATTCAGGCAGTCTGCTACTGGGCGGAGGAATATCATCTGGACGGATTCCGCTTTGACCTGATGGGGCTTCATGACGTAGAGACGATGAATGCAATCCGAACGGCGCTCAACAAATTGCCGGGCGGAGAACAGATTTTGATGTACGGGGAGCCGTGGACCGGAGGCCCGACCGCCATGCAGGAGGGATCCGTCGGGGCAGTCAAGAAAAACATCCATCTTCTCGATGAAAATATTTCTATTTTCTGCGACGATACGCGCGATGCCATCAAGGGAAGTGTTTTCAAAGTCAAAGTTCCCGGTTATGTCAACGGAAAACCGGAGCTGAGCGAAGACATCATCCACTCCGTCTTTGCCTGGTGTGACGGCGGACATTCCTACAAGCCCCAAAAACCGTCTCAGCTGATCTCCTACGTCTCCGCCCATGACAATTATACGCTCTGGGACAAAATCCTTTTGTCGGCTGTCTCTGACACGCCGGATTACCGAAAGCGGTATGAAGAAGCGGTGAGGATGAATCGGCTGGCCGCAGGCATCTATATGACATGCCAGGGCATCGTCTTTTTCCAGGCAGGAGAAGAGTACGGTCGGACGAAAGAGGGAATTGGGGACAGCTACAACAGCGCTCCGCAGATCAATCAGCTCGACTGGAGACGAACCTGGGAGATGGAGGACCTTGTGCGCTATTATCAGAAGCTGATCGCCCTGCGAAAGCAGTTTGACGCCTATGGCACATACGATGAGGGAAAAGGGCAGATTGTGCTGACGCCATTTCAGCAAAACGATGTGTGCGGATACGAAATGAACTGGACAGAGAATCCGGACTGTGCGCTGCTTGTCTGCTACAACCCGTATGAAAAGGATGTCGTTTTGTCAGAAGAGACTGTGCCGAATCGAAACGGGGAAGAATGGAGCATTCTTCTCGGAGATACGGACAGCCAGGTGAGAGACAACGAGATTGTGATTGCGAAAAAATCATTGCTCATTCTGAAAAAAGGAGAACTGTGATCCGATGAGACGTGCAAGTGGAATTTTGCTTCCGATCTTTAGCCTCCCCTCTCCGCATGGGATTGGCTGTTTTTCCAGGGAAGCATATGAATTTGTGGACTTTTTGAAGCGTTCCGGGCAGACGTATTGGCAGATTCTTCCCCTGGGACCGACTGGATATGGAGATTCCCCCTACCAGTCATTTTCGACGTTTGCCGGAAACCCGTATGATATTGATCTGGAGGATCTCATTCATCGGGGATGGCTTAGGAGAGAGGAAGTGCAGATGTGCGAGTTTGGCAGGGACGCGCAAAATGTTTCCTACGGAACGCTGTATGAAACCCGCTTTGCGCTTCTTCGGAGCGCATATGTGCGAAGCGAAATCGCCAAAGATCCGGAGTTTCAGAAGTTTGTAAAAGAACAGTCGGACTGGCTCTGCGACTATTCGCTTTTTATGGCAGTAAAGGATCACCTTGGCGGCATTGGCTGGATTGCATGGCCCAGAGATATCCGCTGCCGTGAGCAAAATGCGATCGATTTCTATCGCGAAACACTGCACGCTGACATAGAATATCATCAGTTTATGCAGTATCTGTTCTATGTGCAGTGGGGACAGTTAAAGGCGTATTCCAATGAAAAGGGAATTCGCATCATTGGAGATATTCCGATCTATGTGGCCTTTGACAGTGCAGATGTCTGGGCGCATCCGGAACTGTTTCAATTGACGGAGGAAAACGAGGCGCAGGCTGTTGCGGGATGCCCTCCGGATGGATTTTCCGCGACCGGACAGCTGTGGGGAAATCCGCTGTATCGGTGGTCCTATCACCAAAAAACAGGATATGAATGGTGGATCCGGCGGGTGGAACACTGCTGTCAGTGGGTAGATCTTCTTCGCATCGACCATTTCCGGGGATTTGACGAATATTACTCCATCCCAGCAGGGGAGGATACGGCGGTCAACGGTCACTGGGAAAAGGGACCGGGAATGGAACTGTTTGACGCCATTCGAAACCGGCTTGGAGACAAGGAAATCATTGCCGAGGATTTGGGATACCTGACCGATTCGGTCCGCAGACTTGTCAGGGACAGCGGTTATCCGGGAATGAAAGTTCTCGAGTTTGCCTTTGACGCAAGAGACTCCAGCAGTGCTGTGGATTATCTCCCCCACAACTACACAAACAACTGTGTCGTTTACACAGGGACGCACGACAACGAGACGCTTGCAGGGTGGCTGGACAGCATCCTGCCGGGGGAACGAAAGATGGTGCAGTCCTATCTCGGACGAGAGAACGCCTCAAAGGAGGTGCTGTGAGAGTGACAAAAGATCAGCTGACACCGGATTTGGAGAAGCGGATTGCCAGCCTGACGCAACTTTATGGGCGGGATCCATCCGCCTGACGGGTGCAGTCAGACGAAAGAAATCAGAGTTTGCCGGAGCGAAGCGCTTCCAGCAGCTGCCGTACAGAGGGAAAGCGATAAGTCGGAGGGTAAGGCGTGTCAGAACAGTCTGACGGCGATGCCTCCCCGGTAAACACAACTGCCGTATCCACCCCGGCGTTGATGCCGCAGGCAATGTCCGTATAGAGTCGGTCGCCGACGACGAGCGTCTCCTCTCTGGAAAAACCGCTCATAAAGCAGCACAAGTCGACAAGAATCGGGGTTGGTTTTCCGAGAAAAATCGGCTGCCGCCTGACGGCACAGGCAAGCATTTGGCAGATTGCGCCGCAGTCCGGGACGCTGCCAAACGAGGTGGGACAGCACAGATCCGGATTGGTGGCAAGATAGGTGACATCAGGGCATGTAAGGAGAATCCTGCATGCCCGTTCTGCTTTTTGGTAGGTAAATTCATTGTCAAAGGCGACAAGGACAACGGACACCCCGTCTGTCTTTTCCTCCGTGACATCAAGTCCCTCCTCCCGCAGCTCCCGCACAAAAGAGGCTGTCCCGATGACAAAGATGGTATCGTGCCGGTGATGTTCTTTCAGGTAGCGAATGGTCACATAGGAGGCTGTCACAAAATTGTCGATCGTCACCGGAATGTTCCATCGCTTAAATTTTTCTATATAAGCCTGGCGGCTCTTTGTGGAGTTGTTCGTAATATAAATGGCCTTCCCTCCGATGGAGCGAATCTGTTCCAACAGCTCAAGCGTTCCGTCAATCAAATCATTGTCAATGGCGATGGTGCCGTCAATGTCAAAAAGAAACAATTTTTTCATATGGGAAATTCCTTTTCCTTTTTATAGAGAGAGTCTCATTCGGATTGCAGATCCTGTCTTATTGTAAAAGATTTTTGCGGAAATGTCTATCCTTCTTTTGCGGCGGAGACGGACGAAATATCCATTGAAAAAAAAGGATTTTTCCGCTATACTCTTTTTAGGGTTGCCAGTGGCTTTTGCGCGAGGCAAACCGTGACCAAACGTCACATGATAAGAAGATGAGGAGGAAATAACGATGCTGCAAGTGGAACGGACGAGCGTGATGAATTTTGAAAATGCCATACGCGGCGCAAGAAATCCGATGAACAGCTGGGGGCGGATGGACAGCGGATATGACGCATCGGGAAATTTTGTGTTGGGAGAAAACGATCGCAGTCTTGCGATTCGCCTTGCCCGCGCGGGAAGCGACCACAGAAAATATCTTCGGATGATCTATATCAGCTGCGATGTGACAGCACCGCTGTATTGGTGGAAAGAATATGATACATACAAGGTGGCCACCGTAGCCAACTCTACGAGTACAATGCACAAAATCCACAGCAAGCCATTTCAGCTGGACGATTTCAGCCACGATCATATGACACCTGAGACGCTTTCTTCCCTGGAGACGATCGTGGAGAAGCTGGAGGAGATTCGGCTGCGCTACCAGAGGACGCAGTCAAAAGAAGACTGGTACGACATGATCCAGCTTCTTCCATCCAGCTACAATCAAATGCGGACATTAAGTCTGAATTATGAAACCGCGATTCACATCTACCATGCCCGCAGAAATCATAAGCTCGCAGAATGGCATACGTTTTGTGACTGGATTGAAACATTGCCTTATGCAAAAGAGTTGATTACATTTGGAATAGAAAAAGAGGAGTGAAGGGAGAACATCAAATGGAGACAATCAAAGTGCGCTATCTCAGCGATCAGATCGAAAAGCTTTGCTGGATTGAGGGAAAATCCGACTGGATTGACCTTCGCTGCGCGGAGGATGTCAAGCTGAAAGCGGGAGAATACAGACGGATTCCGCTTGGCATTGCGGTAGAGCTGCCAAAGGGGTATGAGGCTCATATCGTTCCGAGAAGCTCCACCTTTCAAAACTATGGCATCATTCAGACAAACCATATGGGAGTGGTGGACGAGAGCTATTGCGGAAACAACGATCAATGGTGTATGCCAGTCTATGCGGTGCGGGACACGCAAATTCGTGTCAACGAAAGAATCTGCCAGTTTCGGATTGTGAAACATCAGCCTGCGCTGAGATTCGAGGAAGTCAACCAGCTGACGGGAGAAGACCGGGGTGGATTCGGAAGCACCGGGAGGCAGTGAAAGACAGAGGAAAGAACAAGCCGTTTGCCGTCTGTGAGCGCAGCAAACGGCTTGTTTCGGTTTGTCTGAATCATTACAGGGGCGCGGCATCCTCTATTCTATTTTTCAATTCTTTCCCCTCAAAAAAGCATTCCAGATTGTCAAGTGTCGTCTTTGCAATGCAGCTGAGCGCCTCCTGCGTCAGATAAGCCTGGTGAGAGGTGAGGATGACATTGGGAAGTGCAATCAGAAGAGAGAGGACATCGTCCGTCACAATCTCATTGGAGCAGTCCTCAAAGAAGACAGAAGTCTCCTCCTCGTACACATCGAGACCTGCCCCTCCCACATGCTTTTTCTGCAGCGCATTCAAAAGTGCCCGGCTGTCCACCAGCGCCCCTCTGGATGTGTTGATGAGAATGGTCCCTTTTTGCATTTTTTTCAGGCTTTCTTCGTTGATCATATGGCGGTTTTGTTCTGTGAGCGGACAGTGAAGCGAGATGATTTTGCTCTCCCGAAAAAGCCGGTTCAGATCGGTATACTCGACATCAAGTCCCTGGACAGGGTATGGATCGTAGGCCAGCACGTTCATTCCAAAGCCTTTGCAGATTTTCACAAAAACCCGTCCGATTTGCCCGGTTCCAATGACCCCGACCGTCTTTTGGTTGAGATCAAAACCGGTAAGGCCGGAAAGACTAAAATTGTAATCCCGTGTCCGGATGTAGGCTCTGTGAACTTTGCGGTTGATGGCAAGCAAAAGAGCCATTGCGTGTTCTGCCACCGCATAAGGAGAATAATTCGGCACACGAAGGATGGTGAGTTTTCCCTTCGCAGCGTGCAGATCGATATTGTTGTACCCCGTGCAGCGCATTCCAACGACGCGAATTCCAAGTTCCTGCAAATGTCCGATGACTTCCCGGTTCAGCGTATCGTTGACAAAAGCGACGACCGCATCCGATCCGTGTGCCAGATCGACGGTATCGGCAGTCAGTTTATTTTCCAGATATTTGATTTGAAATCGTTTTCCTCCCGCTGATTTGTTCCATTTGTCAAACCAGATCCGATCATATGGCTTTGCATCAAAAAAAGCGATCTTTTTCATAACATCCTCCTGCTCTTTTTTTTACAGAAATTACGATGCGCAGAAATGAGAATCTTATACCGCAAAACAAAAAAAGACG
>CASGAH010000031.1 GCA_949299375.1 uncultured Eubacteriales bacterium
TTCTCTGAAATATTCTCTTTATTTGTTAGAATTTTCGAGGTTGGTTATACTGTTTTCAAGGTTCTGTTCTGGCCGCCGCAGGTTTTGTTCTTCCCCTTCTCGCGGCGACCTCATGATATTACCACGTCCTTTTTCATTTGTCAACTGTTTTTTTCATTTTTTTGAATGAATTTTGTGCGCGCCTTGTGCGCTCCTTGTGCGCGCCTTGTGCGCTCCCGTCTGTGCTTATCACACCGAGGCGTTTGCCACAATCCGCTCCATCTCCTCCCATTTCCGTTCCATATCGGCGGTGAGGGCAAGCTGCGTACGGCAGCGCTGCAGGTTGTGGTTCTCGCGCTCGATCTTAAAATAGACATCTCCCTGAAGATAATCGGTCAGAAAGCGAATTGCCGATTCCAGTGTCATAATCTTTGCCCCCATCGGAAGCATTTTCTTCTCCAGCGCAGTCAGCTGGTCTCCGCACCCGTCAAGGTAACCTCTCGTGTACCTTTCAAACAGTTCCAGCGACAGGGATACCTTCGACACATCCGCTTCATCCTCCTGCGCGGTATTGGCGCCAAAGCGGATGGAGTCTCCGAAATCGAAGATAGAGAGTCCCGGCATCACCGTATCCAGATCAATGACGCATATTGCTTTTCCGGTCTCTTCGTCAAACATCACATTATTGAGCTTTGTGTCGTTGTGTGTGACGCGCAGCGGCAGCGCTCCCTCCCGAAGAAGCTCCATTGCAATTCCCAATTCCGCCTCGCGGCTTCGGATCTGCTCCATTTCCTGCAAAACAGAGGAAGCCCGGCCGCAGCGGTCTGCGCGAAATGCCGCCAGAAGTGTCTCATAGCGCTTTGGCGTATGATGAAAATCGGGGATTATTTCATGGAGCGTCTCAGCCGGATAATCCGCCAAAAGTTTTTGAAACTTTCCGAACGCCACCGCACTTTCATAGAAATCTTCCGGCCGCTCTACTTGCTCCAGACAGCGCGCCCTCTCAATAAAGCGGTAGACAACCCACCACCCTCCGCTCGGATCTACATAGTACGGCTTCCCATCCCTTGCGGGAATGATGTTTAGCGTTTCCCGCTGAGGATCTCCCCCGTTTTGCAAAATCTTCTTCTTCAGGAAATCCGTCACACCGCAGATGTTTTCAATCAGTTCCAGCGGCTTTTGAAATACGGTGCAATTGATTCCCTGCAGCAAATACCGGCGGATCTCTCCCGTTTCTTCCCGAACCTCCACGAGGAACGTATCGTCGATATGTCCGTTTCCGTGTCGTTCACAGGAATCGACCCGCTCTCTGTCAAAAAATGCTTCCACTGCCTGCGGCAGACATTTGTTCATTGCTCTTGTGTTATCCTTTCCGTCTGATTTTTGTTGTCCGCTTTTTCAGCGGATTCCTTCTCTTGCATCCTGATTCTCGCATTGCTCCAGTTCAAACCAGAACTCCACTCCATTTTCCCAGTTGAAAACCCCATAATCCTGATGATGAGAATCCATAATGGCCTTTACAATGGACAGCCCGATTCCGCTTCCCCCGTATTCCCGGGTGCGCGCCTTGTCCACTTTGTAAAACTTAATCCATACTTTCTCCAGATCTTCCTCGGGAATGCACTCCCCGGTATTCCTCACAGAGACTCTGACCCGTTTCTTCCCGTCCGCTCCTTCCCGCTTTGTCAGCACGATCTCCATGATCTTTTCCTTGTCTGCGTGGTTGAGCGCATTGCTGAGATAATTGGTCAGCACTTCCTCTATCTTAAACTCATCACCCTTTACAATGCAGATGTCCGGAATCTTCACCGAGACACGGATCCCTTTTTGCTGGATCATAATGTTGGCGGCGTGAACAACGGAATCGATCAAGTCGGATAAGTCAAATTCTCCCATCTCGATCACATCCTGTCCGAATTCCAGATGGTTTAAGGTGAGCAGTTTGCGAACCATCACATTCATTTTTTCCGCCTCGTCCACAATGACGTCACAATAGTAATCCCGGCTTTCCGGGTCGTCATTTACGACTTCCTGAAGCCCTTCCGCATACCCCTGAATCAAAGCAATCGGCGTCTTTAACTCATGGGACACATTGGAGAGAAATTCTTTGCGCATCTCGTCAATCTGAACTTTTTTTTCAATCTCTTCTTTTAACTGCGCATTGGCCGTCTTCAGCTCCTCAATGGAGCGCTCCAGCTGATCTGCCATCGCATTCATGCTCAGTCCAAGCGTCCCGATTTCGTCCTTCCCATGTCCCTGATACCGCTCTTTAAAGTCCAGGTGTGCCATTTTCTCCGAGAGAAGCGCCAGTTGGCGGATCGGTTTTGTCATTGTCCGTGTGGCAAGCAAACTCAGCATGACAGACAGCAGTGCAATGACGCTCCCCGTATAGAGAAGGAAGCGGTTGGCAATCCGGGTGCTCTCGGAGATCGATTCCAGCGGTGTGCGCATAATAAAGATCGAGGAGTTGTTGGCGCTTCCCCAGCAATACAGATAGGACGTCTGACTCTGGCTTTCCTCCATCTCATAGATTTGCATATTGGAGCTGTTATAGATTTGTTTCGCGTTAAAATTTCCGTTGGGATTCATGACAAAAAACTGCAGCGTTTTCACGAGCATCTGCTCTTCCTCCGGGGAGGCAAACACCCGGTTTACGCTCCAGCTGAGATCCGCATAGACGATCGCAAGATTGTATTTGTCCCGGATCTGCTGGATTGCGCTGCCGATCTCGTCCTCGGTCAGACTGTCCGTATTGGCACAGTACTGAATTGTCTTGTAGCATTCAATGATCTGGTCTACTTTGTTTTGATAATAGAATCGCTCCAAGAATGTATTGTTGATGGTCCACAGCAAAAGAAAAGCAATTCCCAGAAGCGCTACCGGAATGGCAGCCAGACGAAAAAGAATGGAGTGTCTCACGGATTTGTCACCTCGAATTTATATCCCATTCCCCAAATCGTTTTGATAAAGTCCCCTTTTTTCCCAAGCTTGCTTCTCAGCTTTTTAACATGGGTATCAATGGTACGGGCCTCTCCGATATAGTCATAGTTCCAGACATGATTTAGAATCTTTTCTCTGGACAGTGCAATCCCCTGATTCTCCATAAAATAGGCGAGCAGTTCGAATTCCTTGTAGCTCAATTCGATGGCATTTCCGTCAATGGTGACAAGATGCGCCGCCTTGTCCATGACAATTCCGCCGACAGACATCACTTCCTCTTTGGCAGCATTGCTGCGCCTTAGGATCGCCTCTACCCGTGCCACCAGAATCTTCGGACTGAATGGTTTGGAAATGTATTCATCCACGCCAAGTTCAAATCCCAGCAGCTCGTCCCGCTCCTCCGATTTGGCTGTCAGCATGAGGATCGGAACCTTTGAATATTGGCGAATCAGCCTCACGACTTCAAACCCATTCATCTTCGGCATCATCACATCGAGCAAAATGAGGGCGATATCGGTGTTCGCGAAAAAAATCTCTATCGCCTGCTCTCCATTTTCTGCTTCTATGACATCAAACTCTTTTCTCACCAGGAAGTCTTTCACAAGCTTTCTCATACGGCTCTCATCGTCCACGACAAGTATTTTTAATTTCTCCATCACACGCACTCCTTTCCCGTCGGGCAAACCTCTCTCTTTCAGTCTTCTCTCTATTTTAGCAATAAATTGTGTTTTGTGTGTGTCCGAATCCGCCTTTCGAGAAAATTGGATAGGAAAATTTCCCTTCCCTATCCTCTGCGATACGCCCGCGTATCGCGAAAACAGGCAAAGCAGACGCGCATCTTCTCGCGTTCCGATTTGCCTGTCCTCTCTTCTCTATCCGGCATTGCCCTGCCTGTTTTCTATGCGATGACGTCGCGCATCGTATAACGCCCCGGACCTTGCTTGACGAGGAACCGAACCGCCTGAACGGCTCCCTTGGCAAAAACGGCCTTGGAATGGGCTTCATGCGTAATTGAAACGACCTCATCGGTTCCGGCAAAAATTACCTCATGTTCCCCGACAATCGTTCCTCCGCGCACAGAGCTGATGCCAATTTCCTTTTTGTCCCGCTTCTTTCTCTGTTTGGTTCGGTCATATTGGTTATAGTATTGTTGATCCATTGCATCGTTGATGGAATCCGCCAGCAAAAGGGCGGTTCCGCTTGGAGCATCCACTTTCTGGTTGTGGTGTTTTTCGATGATTTCAATGTCAAAACCGGCCTCCGCCAAAACAGGAGCCGCCTCGCAGAGCAGCTTGATCATCGTGTTCACACCGAGCGACATATTATAAGACTGTACGATTGGAATCTTCTTTGCCGCGGCATCTACGTGAGCCAGCTGCAGGGAGGAAAGCCCCGTCGTACAGAGCACAAGCGGAAGCCCCTTGGCCACACAGTCATCCAGTACCTGATCTGTTATCTTTGAAACGGAAAAATCGATGACAGCATCCGCATCCAGAGGGCAGTCTGCCACTGAAGCGCAGATCGGGTATGCGTACAGACCTTTGTTCTCCTGATCCACCCCCGCAACAATCTCCATTTGCTCTTCTGCGCCGATTACCTGATGGAGCATCGCCCCCATTTTTCCGTTGCACCCTACAACAATTACGCGAATCATGTTACTTCTCTCCTTATCCTGCGGATTCCCGAATCATATCGTTCGGGTCTTCCCAATTTTCCTTGAGCGGATCCGATCCCGATATCGATCGTTCGGATCGCGCATTACATCAGATGCATCGCCTGCAGCTGACTCTTTAATATCTGCGCTTTGTCTTCATCCATCTCGCACAGCGGACTTCTCAGCCCTCCGACATTCCATCCCATCTGATTCATCGCTGTTTTAACCGGAATCGGATTGACATCGCTAAACAGCGCATTGATGAGCGGGATGGACTGAAGCTGAAGATCCATTGCCGTCTTTAAATCTCCCTCCAGGTAAGCGGCAGCCATGTCATGGGTCAGCTTGGGCGCTACATTGGAGAGAACAGAGATGACACCGATTCCGCCCAGAGACATCAGCGGAACAATCTGGTCATCATTTCCGGAATAGATGTCGATGCATCCGTTTGCCAGACTGGCCAATTTTGCCACCTGGGAAATATTCCCGCTTGCTTCTTTGATTGCCACAATGTTGGGAACGGTCTTTGCCAGCCGGACTGCCGTTTCCGGTAAAATATTGCACCCGGTTCTGGACGGGACGTTGTACATAATGATGGGAATCGACACACTGTTTGCAATCTCCGTATAATACTCGATCAGCCCCTTCTGGGAAGCCTTGTTGTAATACGGGGTGACGCAAAGCAGCGCGTCCGCGCCGGACTGCTCTGCATGGACAGAGAGACGAACGGCTTCCGCCGTACAGTTGGAGCCCGTTCCCGCTACAACCGGCACTCTCCCGGCCACATGCTCCACGGTAAAGCGGATGCACTCGTCGTGTTCCTCATGGCTTAACGTGGAAGATTCTCCTGTTGTACCGCAGATGATAATCGCATCGGTTCCATTCTCAATCTGAAAATCGATCATCCGCGCCAATACGTCATAATTGACATCCCCTGACTCCCGAAATGGTGTCACAATCGCCACACCTGCACCTTTAAAAATCGCCATTTTCTACCTCCTGAGTAATTGATCTCGCACTGAATGACTGGCTCATACAGTGAAAAAGAGCTGACGACGCCAGCTCTTAAAGAATTTCATGGATTGTCTTTAAGTAGCTCACCATCCGTGAAAACCGGATGACAGTTACAGAATTGTTCATTCTGTCCCCAACAGAGAGAACCAGGAACGTTGTTCTCTGTTTCGGCGCTTTCCCCTTTCCAGTCTCTTCTCCTGCTTCCTGTGCATCCGATCCTGTACTGATGAATCACGCAACCTCTACTCCTATTTTCTTACTGCCACTATACCACACTTCCCTCTGTTCGTCAATCCGAAAGCCGATTTCTTTTTTCGCAGCATCATTCCTCCAGCTCGACATCTTCAATCTTGCTGACAGACACTTCATAGGCAACCCGCTTTTCGCTCTCGGTCTCGGAAATCTTTTTCGTGTATTCTCTGCTCTGCACTCTTCCCCAGATATGCAGTCTGCATCCGACATTGAATGTGGAGGCAAATCTCGCGTTCCGTCCCCATGCAATACACGGTATGTAATCCGATTTTCCATATGGGCGATTTACGGCAATCAGCAGATCTGCGATTTCTCTTCCCAGCGGCGTCTTGCGATAAACCGGCGGTTTACATACGAAACCGTCCAGGAAAATCTGGTTTGTCTTTGTGTAATCCGTGAAGGTCTCCAGAAATTCTACTTCTCTGACAAAGACGGACAGGACAAGACGGTTTTTCATCCCTTCATGGCGATTGTAAGAGCGGAACTGACCGGTTGCCAGTATTGTGCGCCCCTTGTAATCCTGCTTCACATCCATCAGTCGGTCTGACACCAAAAGAGGAATGATATCCGTCTGGTCGCTCAGGCGATTGACTGCCAGATCTACCGTATAAAATCCCTCTCCAAACACCTCATGGCTAAACGTGAACTCTGATACAATCTCTCCGATTATACTCACCCTATTATTCTCGATCATTTTTTCTGCCATTGTATATCTCCTTCCAAAGTATCTTTCTGCCATCTGCCGGCTCAACTTAGCATATGTACCATAGCATTTTCAAAGACGTTTTTCCAGCAAAAGCGATCGCGCAATGTGCTTGAATGTGACCGCATTTGCCATCTCACATTCAGAAATGCAGCAGGGAAACGCAATGGAAAATTCCATTGACAGTCTCTCTAATTGCTACTATAATAAAAAACGCTCAAAAATGCAAGCAGTTACTGAAAATTTAATAGTTTTAGAAAGGATTTTCTTTCATGTCACATGAATTCTCCCGAATGGAGCTCCTTCTGGGCCCCGACACGGTTCGCAGTTTTTCTCAAAAACGGGTTGCAATCTTTGGTCTTGGAGGGGTTGGCTCTTATGTTGCGGAAGGTTTGGCGCGCTGCGGCATTGGAGCGTTCGATCTGATCGACCCAGATATGGTTATATCAACCGCCAGCTGGTTGCCCTCCACTCTACCCTCGGCAAGAAGAAAGCCGATGTCGCAGGAGCTCGGATTCTGGACATTAACCCGCGCGCTGCCGTATCGGTTTCCGACATTTTTCTCGACGAAACGACCATCGGACGCTTCCCTTTTGAATGTTATGATTATGTCATTGACGCCATCGACACTGTCTCCTCCAAGCTTTTGCTCATCCAGAAGGCACACCAGTGCCATATTCCCATCATCAGCTGCATGGGCGTGGGGAATAAGCTCCGTCCGGAACTTCTCTCCATCACAGATCTGTTTCAGACAAGCGTCTGCCCCCTGGCCAGGGTAATGCGAAGGGAATGCCGTGCCCGAAACATTTCCCACTGCAAAGTTCTCTACTCGAAGGAGGAACCAATCTCTCCCCTTTCCGGACAGCAGACACAGGTGAGGGGAAGCGCAGCAAGGCCGGTTCCCGGGAGCGTATCCTTTGTCCCCTCTGTCGCAGGGCTCCTGATTGCAGGGGAAGTCATCCGGGATCTAATCGGACAATCCCCTCGGGAACTGTCCGGGGAAGAAACGAACACACTGCTTCGCAAGGGAGGAAGATATGGAACGCTATCAGGAAATTGAACGAAGCATCATCAAGAAATTCCGCAAGGAAATCTGGTGTAAATTTACCACCGCGGTCAATGATTATGCGCTTTTGCAGGAGGGAGACAATGTTGCCGTCTGTATCTCAGGCGGCAAGGATTCTATGCTTTTGGCAAAGCTGCTCCAAGAAATCAAGCGGCACGGGCACTTTGATTTCGGGCTGGAGTTTATCGTGATGGATCCGGGATACCGCCCCCAAAACCGGGCGCAGATCGAATACAACGCCAAACTCCTCAACATCCCGATCCGCATCTTTGAATCCAACATCTTTTCTGTTGTGGAGCAGACGACAGACTCCCCCTGTTATCTGTGCGCCCGGATGCGCAGAGGATATCTGTACAGCTTCGCCAAAGAGCTTGGATGCAATAAAATCGCCCTCGGACACCATTTTGACGATGTCATCGAAACAACCCTCATGAGCATGCTGTACAGCGGACAGCTCAAGGGGATGATGCCAAAGCTAAAGAGTAAGAATTTTCCGGGAATGGAGCTGATCCGCCCGATGTATCTCATCAAAGAGTCGGACATCCTTGCCTGGAAGACATACCATCACCTGGAGTTTCTTCAGTGTGCCTGCCGGTTCACAGAGGATCTGGAATTTCATCCGGCGCAGACCGATTCCAAACGCCAGGAAATGAAAGAACTCATTCGCCAGTTTCGGCAGACAAGCCCGTTCATTGACAGCAATATTTTCCGGGCAACACACAACGTCAACCTGGATACGATGGTCGGCTGGCAGCGCCATCAAGTCAAACACTCCTTCTTGGAGGAATATTAGTCGCGAAGCGATCGCTTTACCCAGCGCATTCCGGCACGGTGATTTTTCCGGTGACGGCGCAGGCAGCTGCGGCTGCCGGTGAAGCCAGATAGATCTCAACTTTCGGCGTTCCCATGCGTCCAAGGAAATTTCTATTGTTTGTCGCCACAACCCGCTCTCCGTCCGTCAGGATTCCCCCGGTTCTGCCGCAGCAGAGCCCGCAGCCCGGATGAGTAATCATCGCTCCCGCCTCGGCAAGGATGGACAGCGTATTGTCGGCCGCCGCCTCCTCATAGATTTTCCGGCTGGCAGGGGTGACGATCAGTTTGACAAAGGGAGCGACCTTTTTGCCCTTCAGCACGGCGGCCGCCATCTGGAGGTCCTCCAAACGCCCGTTTGTACAGGATCCGATGAAAACCTGATCGATCGGAATCCCTTCCAGCTGCGCGACCGGTCTCACCTTGTCCACCTGGGAAGGACAGGCCATCACCGGGACAAAATCTTCCGCCCGGTAGTTCAGCTCCCGAATGCAGCGGGCATCCTCATCCCCGACAAGCGACGTCTCTTTTTCTGTCAGCGTGATTCCGCAATAGTCTGCTGTTTTTTCATCCGGCGTGAAGAGGGCACACTTTGCCCCTGCCTCGATGGCCATGTTGGCGATTGTCATCCGGCTTGCCACGCTCATCTGGCTGACGGTATCCCCGGAAAATTCCAGGGCACAGTAGGTCGCCCCGTCTGCACCCAGATCTCCGATCAGCGTTAAAATCACATCTTTTGACGTCACATTGGGGGGCAGCTTTCCGTTTATGCGAACGCGGATTGTTTCCGGAACTTTGATCCACATCGTCCCGGTTCCAAGAATGCTCGCCATCTCGGTATATCCGATTCCGGAGGAGAAGGCTCCCACGCACCCGTATGTCGTCGTATGGCTGTCCGTTCCAAACACAACATCCCCCGGCTTTACGTATCCGGCTTCTGTCATCAGCTGATGGCAAATCCCGTCCGAGCGATGAACATGTTTCAGGCCATAAGTCCTGGCAAAGGCGTTTCCGATGCGAAAATGCCTTGTATCGTCAATCTGGCTGGCCGGTACGAGATGGTCATAAATCAGGACAACTTTATCGGGATCCCAAAGCGTTTGAAATCCCATCTCCTCAAATTTTTCTGCCACAAAGGGGATAAAAATATCATGAATCATGACCCGGTCAACCTTGACGGTCACAATGTCCCCCGCTTTCGCATCTGCGATGCCTGTATTTCTGCGCACGATTTTCTCAATGACTGTTGCTCCCATGATCCCCCTCATTTCTGTCCATTTTTTTTCGGATGTTCCAGTCCGTTGCGGATGCGCATCGCCCTCACAAGGCCGCCCGCCTGAATGATCTCCACCAAGTTGTCCGGAAGGGGAGCAATTTTCTCCCTTCCCCCCGGATAGGAAATGGATTCGTTTACCGTAACGGTAATGGAATCCCCCTCCTGGACAAGATCTTTTAAGCGCTCATTTTCAATCAAAAGCAGCCCGTTGTTGATGGCATTCCGGAAAAAAATCCGGGCAAACGATTTGGCAATCACGCATCGAATCCCGAGCGCCTTGATAATCTCGGGCGCCTGTTCCCTGGAAGAACCGCATCCGAAATTCTTTCCGGCCACGATCATATCCCCGGGCTTTATTTGCCCCGCAAGCTTGGGGCGCAGAGGAGAAAACGCATACGGCGCCATCTCCTGTACCGATTTCAGCGCCAGATATTCTGTCGGAATGATGATGTCCGTGTCAATGTCATCCCCGAGCACCCATACCTTCCCTGTAAATTGTTCCATATTCGCTCCATTTCTCTTTCTTTTACTTGCCTGTTTCTGTTTTACAGCATATCTGCCGTCGCAATTTCCCCTTTGATGGCAGATGCGGTGACCGTTGCCGCCGACGCCAGATATACCTTCGCGTCAGGGTGACCGGCCCTCCCCTTGAAGTTTCGGGTTCCGGTACTGATCAGCACTTCATTTTCCCCGACTACCCCCTGGCAGCTTCCCCAGCAGACGCTGCAGTTGGCATTCATCACAATGGCGCCTGCCTCCATAAACGTCTGAATCAGCCCTTCCTTTAGCGCAGCCTGATAAATTTCATTGCTGGCCGGCACGACAAGGAAACGGACAAGCGGATGTACCCGTCTTCCTTTCAAGAGAGCGGCGCCGACTCTGAGATCTTCCAGCCTCCCGTTGTTGCAGGAGCCCAAAAACGCCTCGTCAATCGGGATGCCGGCGCATTCTCTGGCATCGCACACGTTGTCTACAAAGTGTGGTTTTGCCACAATCGGCCGGATCGACGCCAGGTCGATCGTATACTCCTGCGCAAATACCGCGTCCGGATCACTGGAAAACAGCTGTTTTGGCGTTCTCCCCCGCTCCGACAAATATTCCATCGCAATGTCGTCTACTTCCATCAGGGCGGTTTTGGCACCCGCTTCCACGCAGAGGTTGCAGATGGCAATCCGATCGCTCATCGTCAGCGACTTCATCCCATCGCCTGTAAACTCCATCGCCTTGTAATTGGCCCCGTTGGCTCCGATCTTCCCGATTATCGTGAGAATCAGATCTCTCGCATAAACGCCCTTTGAGAGCTTTCCCGTCAGCCGAAAGCGAATCGTCTCCGGAACGAGAAGCCACGAAGTTCCTGTCACCATGGCATACAGGTAATCGGTGCATCCAACCCCTGTCCCGAACGCCCCGAGGGCACCGTAGGCACACGTATGACTGTCCGCGCCGAAAATCAATTCCCCCGGGCGCACATACCGCTCCATCATAATCTGATGGCAGACGCCCTGCCCCTCATAAAAGTCGATGCCGTGTTCCCGCGCAAAATCCCGCATCTTTTTTTGAGAAGCCGCTGTCTTTGGACTGTCCGACGGGACATTGTGGTCCACAATCCAGACTAGCTTTTTGGTGTCTGCAATGCGGGGATTTTTCAGCTTTTTGTGATACAGGTCGATGGTGAGATGTGTCGTGCCGTCGTTGCTCATCAGCCGGTCCACTTCCACCGTATGAATCTCGCCGGCCTTCACCTCTTTTTGGCCTGCTGCCGCCGCAATGATCTTCTCCGCCATTGTCATTCCCATGATGTTTCCCCTCCGTTTTCCTTTTCTTCTTCCTGACGGTTTAAGGAAGCCAAAAGTCCCCCCTGATCCAGTATGCTCTGCATATATTCCGGAAGCCTTGTGCAGGAAAATGTTTTTCCCTCCGTCACAGCAACTCCATCCGTCAGGGACAGCTCCATCTCCTGCCCCTCTTCCACGTTGTCATACAAGTCTTTGCACAGGATGACCGGAAGCCCGATGTTGATGGCATTCCGGTAGAAAATCCGGGCAAATGATTTTGCCAGGACGGCTTTGACCCCCAATGCTTTCAGGACGCCCGGCGCCTGCTCTCTGGACGAACCGCATCCAAAATTTTCTGCTGCCACCACAAAATCTCCCGGACGGATCTTTTTGGCAAACTCCGGATCCAGCGACTCAAATGCGTGTGATTTCATCTCCTCAATTGTAGGAAACAACAAATATTGAGAGGCAATGATCTGATCTGTATCCACATCCGTGTGGAATTTAAATATTTTTCCCATTTCTTCCTTCCCTTTCTTCCGCGCATCGGTTCTGCCTGATATTGTAATTCTCATATCACACATTGCTGCATGCCAAAGCACTCTCGCAATGCTGAAACAGTTCACATTCGGGCTTGATTTTAACATAGGATGTGATATAATTCAAATACATATTAAGAATATATAGTATAATTATTGGTTATGAGAAAGGGAGATTTATGAACAATCAGACGTTGTCGCTCTATCGGATCTTTTATACCGTGGCAGAATCGGGAAACATTTCCCGCGCGGCAAGAGAACTCTATATCAGCCAGCCCGCCATCTCCAAAGCCATCGGCAAGCTGGAAGAGGAGCTGGATACCACGCTGTTTTTGCGCAATTCCAGAGGCGTCTCGATGACACCGGAGGGCCAGCTCCTCTACAACCATGTCCGGCTAGCCTTTCGGGAACTGCAGCAGGGGGAGGCGCAGCTGCAAAAAATCCGCAAGCTTGGCATCGGCCAGATCCGGATCGGTGTCAGCACTACCCTGTGCAAATTTATTTTGATTCCTTATTTGAAAGATTTTATCGCAACGCACCCGCACATTTCCATCACCATTGAGAACCAGGCTTCTGCCCAGACGCTGGAAATGCTGAACCGGGGCACCATTGATCTCGGGGTCATCGCCAAGCCGGACGCTCCAAAGGGCATTCATTTCAAACCTGTGATTGACATTCAGGATACCTTTGTCGCAAGTCCTCAGTATATGAAGCATTTATACGACCGCGAAGGGACAACCGCCGCGTGGTTTTCAACGGGAACCATTATGATGCTGGACAAAAAAAATATGACCCGGAATTATCTGGATCAATATCTTGCGGAAAACCATATTGTGCTGGAACGCGTCATTGAGCTGTCTACGATGGACCTTCTCATTGAATTTGCCAAAATCGGTGTCGGAATTGGCGCATGCATTCGGGAGTGCGTCGCCCAGGAGCTGGAGCGGGGGGAGCTCATGGAAATCTCCCTGGACGTTCCAATCCAAAAGCGAACGCTCGGATTTGCCACATCCGCCTCCGCAGCTCCCACAAATGCGATCCAGGAGTTTTTCCGTTTCGTAGAAAACCATGGCCCGTTTGCACAACTGTCTTCGTAGTATTTCACCACCGGTGTTTCAGCCCCGGTGTATCATCGTGCCGCTCTGCATCCCCAGCAGCAAAAGTTCTAACGTCTGCGGGTTTGTATTGCGGTACTTGAGATGGTAAAAAATCTGTTCAATCTTTAAAATCAGTTCCTCCTCCTGCTCTGCCAGATAACTCGTTCCCCTGTCCACGCACCCGGCTGCCTGCATCAGAATGGAAAGCGCAAACTGTTCGTTGATGTAGATGTATTCTTTTCCGCAGCCTTCCAACAGTTGAAACGGTTTCCTTTTCAGGCACCAGGAGGCAGTATAGGCGATGAATTTCACATAATTGACCCGGCTGATATCATGAAAATGTTTCAGGCGGGCCAAATCTACCAGAATATCAATCAGGCAGTACTCAAATATCGTATCGCTGAAAAAAACCTTTCCCTCCAGATGGCGATTCTCATAAAACTCCTCCGCCAGCCGATGGATGAAGAGGCCGGCATTGCGGATATATTCATCCGAAAACGTCTCATTCAGCTCCTCTTTCAATGTGTTAAATTCTCTGTCTTTCATCTCTCTACAATTCCCTTAATATTTTTGCGAACAGAGCGGACGTTCGTTTCATCTCCTTGTAATTGGATGCTTTTTTTATTTTGTCTCGAATCGCCTCTTTTAACTCCTCATCGCTGCTTTTTTCGATCTGATGCAGAATAAAGTCATACACTTCATTGTCGTCGAGCGAGCCGCCGGACATCGCTTCCTCAAAGTTCCGGATATAGCTGTTGATAAATGTCCCCATCTCATCCGCCATCCCTGTAACCCGGTTCATAATCTCCATGTACTCGGTCAGCATCTCATTGGACATATTGTTCGGATAGCGCAGTTTGTGATCCATCTCGCTCCAGGCCTCCTCGTAGAGTGTGCGGACCTGGATCTCAATGCACGGCCCCTCCGGGGTTTTCACAAGGTAGTGGGCAGAGCGGTAGGGGCGCTCCTCAATGATGTCAATCTTCCCCTCATACAGCGTTCGCTCATCGCCGGAGCGGATGTAGACAAATGCGTTCTCCGCCAGGCTGTCTCCAAAATGCTCCATCAGATAATTGTGGACCGGACTCCAATCTTCCTTGAACAAGAGCAAAATCCGGATTCCCATCAAGTCGGTAATATATCGGTCGTAGTTTTTTATCGAGATGGAATCCCCCTCGCGCAGATACTTGGGATTCTTTCGAACAATCTTTTCCATCAGGTGCGTTGTTTTTTTGACACGATAACTTAAGGAATGAACATAGGGACACTGGTGCAAAATCTTAGAATATTTCTGTGCGGTCTCCGTATATTCATTCCTTTTTTTGTCAAAATCTTCTGCAATCAGGACAAGTTCTTCCCAGGTAATTCGTGCCTCTCTCCATTTTTCTTCCGATATATGAAATTCTTTAAAGAATACATCTTGTTCCAGTCTTATCATATCCGGATCCTCTCATTCCCAATTACAATTTTTGAGCGGCTGCATCCATAATTCCAGACTTTAAAACCCTTACGTAGGAGGCCAGCTGCTGTCTCACAAACGGCTCATCCAGATCCGGTCCATTGTTTGGCTGGTTCTCCTTGCGAAATTCATTGTTTTCCAACTTTCTCATAAACTCATCCATAAAGGTACTGGCATTTGTCATCATACGCTTACCTCATTCGTTCTGTTTTCCGTCATCATACCATATCCCCGGCGCATGTGCAAGCATTTTTGACCGGACGGGAAAAGATTCCTTCCCCCGTCCGATGTGCTTAGGCCATTCTTTTGGCAAGTCTCTTGGCAATTTCCCGGATGAACTCCTGGCTTGTGCATACCGTGACATTCTGCAGCGTTGTGATCAGTGCCAAATCCTTTGTCATGCAGCCGCTCTCAATCGTATCGATGGTTGCCTTCTCCAGCTTCTCCGAAAAATCCACCAGTTCCGGAAGATGATCGAGCTCTCCCCGTTTTCGAAGCGCTCCCGACCATGCAAAAATCGTCGCCACGGAGTTTGTGGACGTCTCCTCTCCCTTTAAATGCTTGTAGTAGTGTCTCTGGACGGTTCCGTGAGCCGCTTCGTATTCGTATGTTCCATCCGGCGACACGAGCACGGACGTCATCATGGCGAGAGAGCCAAATGCAGTCGCAATCATATCGCTCATCACATCGCCGTCATAGTTTTTGCAGGCCCAGATATATCCTCCCTGTGACTTGATCACGCGCGCCACTGCGTCGTCTATCAGCGTGTAAAAATACTCCAGCCCCGCTTCCTCAAATCTGTCTTTGTATTCTGCGTCGTAGATTTCCTGGAAAATATCCTTGAAGGTGTGATCGTATTTCTTTGAAATCGTATCCTTGGTGGCAAACCACAAATCCTGCTTCGTATCGAGCGCATAGTTGAAACAGCTTCTGGCAAAGCTCTCAATGGATGCCTCCACATTGTGCTGTCCCTGGACGATCCCCGCTCCTGTAAAGTGATGAATCAGCGCTCTCGTCTCTTCTCCCGCCTCGTTCGTATATACAAGCTCGCACTTGCCCGCCGCCGGAATTTTCATCTCCGTCGCCTTATAGACATCCCCGTAAGCGTGTCTTGCAATGGTAATCGGCTTCTTCCATGTCTTTACATTCGGTTCAATCCCTTTTACTACAATCGGAGCGCGAAATACCGTTCCGTCCAGAATGGCACGGATTGTTCCGTTGGGGCTCTTCCACATTTCCTTTAAGCCATATTCTTTTACTCTCGCCGCGTTTGGCGTAATGGTCGCGCACTTTACCGCAACACCGTATTTCTTCGTCGCCATCGCGGAGTCGATGGTCACCTGATCATCGGTCTGATCCCGGCAGGTTAAGCCAAGGTCATAATACTCTGTCTTTAAATCTACAAATGGCTCCAGCAGATCTTCCTTAATCCATTTCCAGAGGATCCGTGTCTTCTCATCTCCATCCATCTCTACCAGCGGAGTCGTCATCTGTATCTTTTGCATCGCAATACCCTCCTGTGAGCTCTTTTTCGGATTGCAGGACTGTTTTTACACGAAGCAATCCGTGATGTCACCGTTAGTATATAACACGTATGAAAAAAATGCAACGTCAAATGAAAAGATGTTGCGGTTACGTCCCATCCGAAACCAGTCCATAATCACGTGTCACACTGGTGCCCGGATAAAAGAACTGGAGCACCTGCTCTGCGCTCATCCCCTGATCGGTCATCGCCTTGGCTGCATTCTGACTCATCCCGATTCCATGCCCGTTTCCTCCCCCGAATACGGTGTATCCGACAACGTTTCCCGCCTCCGATTCCGTCGGAATCAGGCAGAAAAATGCACTCGGCAAAATTGATTTCTCCACAACGCTGCTGCCCGCAGAGGATTTGTTCTCATACGTTCTCCCGCTCCTTCCAAGCAGCTGGCGGATTGCCGTCTGGTAGCGAATCCGAAGCGTCTGCTTTGTCCCGCGAATCAAGAGCTCGGAAACGATTCCCCCCGGTCCTCTCGCGGCAACTTCCATTGCGATCAGATCGCCAAAATCGCTGCTCTCTGCCCGCCGCTCGTTTCCCATCTCATCTACAGTGAGCACATTTTTTCCGTAAGAGGCCATAACCTGAGGAAGAGCGCTTTGAAGCTCCGCCTGGAGCTGCTCGATGGAAATGGCATATTTCCACCGAAACCATGTCTCGTCGGATTCATATCCGTCGGATTCAGATCCGTTATTTCCATCCCAGTTAAGCATCTGACTCCGAAACGTCTCCTCATTTTGTAAATCCGGCATTTCTCCGGACTGGGAGATGGCGCTGGCGCGGATATAGGAGCATCCGGACGACGTCCCCCAGGACGTGAGATCGGTTCCATATCCCCAGGACGTGGAGTAATACCAGGTGGAAATCACCGTTCCATTTTCTGTCAGTACCATCCCCTCGGTTTCTCTTACGCCCTGTGTGGAGACATCCTGTGCCGGAATGTTGTTGTAGACCTGATAGGTTGTGCTGTCATCCACATGCGCGCCGTACTCCCGGCATCCGTTTTTTTCAATCTGCCCGATGGCAAAGCTTCTGGCACAGATGGCCTGTATTTTGGCCGTCTCAAGCCCGTATCTGGCAGGCATTTCGCTCGGCACAACTTTCAGAAGATATTCTTCCAGCGGCAGTTCATTGACAATCAAAATACCCTGCTGTGTGAGGCTCAATTCCAGCCTCCCGCTGTAATACGGCGTCCCCTGCGCCCTGGAGATTGACACAATTCCGATTTCCTCTTCTGACTCCAAAATGATGTGATTTCCGGAAAAATCATCCGCCGCAATTTCCACAATACTCCCCGCCGGGCAGCGGGTGATCCGGTTTCCATTTGTCATCATAAGATCCCCCTGGCCTGTAACTTGAACCGACGCGTGGTAATAAGACGTATACCCCGTCGTCTCCAGAAGCACACGAATCTGCGTGAATTGGGCGGGCTGCAAGATCAGAGCGCTGCAGATCATTTGATCCTGCAGGACAAACGCCTGGTTGTCATATCCCACCAAAATATCTTCTACTGTCTTTCTTTCCAGCTGCCCATACAGCTGGTATGCCTGAAATTGATCGGACAGTGGAATTCTCCCGGAATGTTCAAGCTCTATGCTGTCCTCATAGACGGCCAGCACCTTCTCCCGGATTGTCTCTGTTTTCCCGGTCACACGCACGACCGTGCCATTTTGGAGCGTCACATCGCCAACGGTATCCTTCCAGTTCTCTCCCTTGTGCTGCAAAGAAAAAGAACGGACAATTCCATACAGGAAAACCTGTATTTCATCTGTTCCGTTCTCTATAATCCATACGTTTTCATACGTGATGTCCCGGTCCAAAAGCCGGGTGACGCGAATGATCTGTCCGTTTCGCTGCAGCACCTCAATCTCACTGTCAATGTAGTAATCCAGAGCCAGCCCGTCAAATCCCATCACGCCCCGGTTTGTGTAGACTTGCCAGGGCTGCGCTTCCGCGACATTGGCGATGGTTCCGCATATTTTTACGGTCTGTTTTTTCACTTCGCAGCCTCTGTCGTAGAAGAGAAGAACTTCCTCGTAGATCTCCCACCAGAGTGTTTCCGATACCGGCTGCTCCTCCTCTGCCTGGAGGTAGCGGTCCGCTGTCTCTACCATGTTCAGGCGATACAGAATATGTTTCAGCTCCGATGTGAGAATGTTTTGTTCCACGGCATACCGGACAGCCGGAATATCCTCTGTGCGGATGATCTCCTTCCGATAGAGGTAATTGAAATATGGCACATACCATGCTTCAGACTCGTGTTCTGAGAAATATCCGCCTTCTGCGGCGAGACAGTCTTCCCGGTCCACAAGAGCCAGCGCAATGGATTTCAGCGCTTCCCCTCTCGTCACGCCTTCCGGGCCGACGAGAGCGCCTGCCTCCTGCTTTTCTTTGGCATACCACAAAAAAACTGCCCCCGATGCAATCAGCAATGCGGCAGCCATCACACATGCCATCCCCTTTCGAATCTCCCTCATCCCTTTCCCATCTGGCGAGCCGCTTGGCGGACGTTATCGCTCATGCAAAAGAAGCAGCTTGCGCTGCTTCTTTTGTATGTCCCAGAGTGCCGTCCCCACCAATCTGACGCCTAGCAAAGCTAGGTGGGCAACCGCAGCCTGACTTCTGCCTTCCACTGCAAACGGAGGCCTGACATCCGCCAAACGATATAGGAATCCCGTATTATGTCATGTAGGTTCAAATAAAGCAGGATCTCGAACACCCCAGGATCCGTTGAATGTTGTTCTTATTATAACGCAATACGCTGAAAAATGCAAGCATTCTCATCAACTTTTTTTGTGAAAAACGGATAAAAGAGTGTTTTGCACTATTTTTACCATTTTCTTCTTTTTCTGCGGTACTTGTCGCGGTTGATCTTTCCATGTCCGCGCGGCTTTCGGGACAGCTTGAATGCGCACACCGATACAATCACCACAATCGCAGCTGCCTCCGCCAGATAGATCCACTTATAGCGCATCACATTCTGCCAGATGCCGCTTCCATCCTTCGGCTTGCTCTCCTGAAAGACCATCTCTTGGGAGCGCTCTCCCTCCGATTCCTGCGGCATTCCCGGATCGGACTGTGAAGACTCTGGATTCTCCTCCTGCCCGCTGCTCTCTGCAGGATTCGGCGAGGAAGTCTGGGCATTGCTTTCCGCCGGCCCCGGCGCATCGCTCTCATCCGGAACCGTGGGGACAGGTTCGCTTTCTTCCGGCTCTTCCGTCGTCAAATAGGCACTTCCGATGTAATAATTTCCGCTGGCACACTGAACCATACTCCAGCCCTCATATGTCCCGAGCCGGATCAGGGAATTCCCTTCTTCCAGGACGCCCATACTGATGGCGTGGGTGCTTGGAAACTCGCGGATCGTCACATTTGCGGTTGCCCACACCTGTTCCTGGCATTCCTCCCAGGCAAATGGCTCCTGCATCGTATGGTTGAGCTGTCCGAATGCATAGTCCAGAATGATCTTTGTATCAATATAGCATTTGTAGTCGTCGCTCTTCATCAGCGAGACAATCGCCGTATTCCCATCTCTCCTGCACGCCGTCAGAAGCGTTCTGCCCGCATAGTACGTTCTCCCCGTTTTTCCGGCAAAAACGCCCTCATACAGTTCCTCCCCGTTTACCATCGAATGTCCCATGTGAAGTTCTCTCGCTTCTGATTTGTTTGTCGCCGGAATGACATAGTCAATCTGCTGCTCGATCTCCAGAAAGCGCTCGTTTCTCAGCGCCTCCCCAAAAATCAGCGCAATGTCGTAGGGCGTCGTATAATGTTCCTCCTCATGAAGGCCGTGCGCGTTGACAAAGTGTGAGTTATTTGCCCCGATTTCCTTCGCCTTTTCGTTCATCATGCGGGCAAACGCCTCCTCGCTCCCCGCCACATACTCCGCAAGTGCGGTGGAGCACTCATTGGCAGACACAAGGAGCATCCCGTGCAGGACATCGCGGACCGACATCACTTCTCCCGCCTGCGCGACGGGAACAAGCGTCGAGCTGTTGGACGTCAGAGACTGAATGGCATACTCCGAAAACGTAATCTTCTCCTCCAAGTTCTCCACATGTTCCAGCACGACAAGCGCCGTGAGCACTTTTGTGATACTGGCAGGGAACATTTTCTCATCTTTGTTTTTGCTTAAAACAACCTCACCGGTGTCCCAGTTCAAAACGCAGTACCCTTCCCCGAACACATCCGGTCCCTGCAGTTCCGCACGGACGATCTGTCCGCTCTGACCTGCCGCCATGAGAACGACAAGACAGAACAGAATCCATCTTTTTTGCATTTTTTTTATCATAAGACTGTTTCTACTCCTCTCCCTACCCGTATTTTTCTCCATTCTCCGGTGTATGCAGCGTCCTATGTTGTCCTTTAATATGACAATGCTTTCTCACTCATTATAATGGATTATCACTTAGGTTACAACTGTTTTTTGGGTTTTTTTCGCTTTTTTGTACCATGACAAACCCTTTGGAATATGATATACTTTTTTCCGGAATCCTATTATACACGCAGACGCCGCATTTCCATACAGTTCTTGCCGCTGCGCGCTTGTCACAGGCAGAAAGGAGTGTATCATGTTAATCAAATCCCCATCGATTTATCTTCAGAAACCGGATCTGACAGAAATCTGCGGTCCCTATCTGAGACCCTATGGCAGTCATTTTCTACTCATCCTGGATGAGACGGTAAAAGACAAATACAAAGGCGGCCTTTTTTCCACCTGTGCTTCTCAGTCAATCCGTCTCACCCCCTTTGTCCGCTCTGCCTGCACACACGCATCGATCCGGGAAGCGGTCAACAAGGCTCTGGGCTCCGGGATCGACGGCATTCTCGGGTTTGGAGCCAGCGGCGCCTTAAACCTTGCAAAGGCCGTTGGATTTTATACCAATCTGCCTGTCATTCTCATCCCATCCCGCTACACATTCCACACGTGTGTCTCCAGCAAGGCCGCTGTCACCGCTGACGGCACCGCTGCAAATGGAAACGTCCTCTTTTTGGCGCTCTCCCAGAGTCCTGCCATGGTTTTGGCTGACACAGGAATTCTCGCCGAGTCGCCGCTGAGAGCGCTCCGCCGCAGCATGGCGCAGGCGCTTTCCGTTGATCCGGATGTCCGCGCCGGTGCAGATGCCATCCAATTCAATCTCGTTCCCGGCGATTTCTGCAGCCTGACCGCTCTTGCCTTCGCCAGACAAAGCAGCGATACCATTGCCGAGTACGGAGCCGAGGCGCTGAAAAGTCTTCAAACGCACACATGCACCCAGGCATTGGAACGCGTCACCGAGGCGGTTCTCTATCTTGGAAGCATGGCCGAGGAAAACAAAAATCCGGGCGTCATCGCCTCCCTGCACAAAGGTTTCTCCTCTGTCCCGGAATGCAGACCTTACGCCTCTCTGTGCCATGCAATCGGCATTCTCCTTTTGATGGTGCTTCAGCATGAGCCGGACGAAGAAATCCAGAAAAAGAGGACATTTTTAAAAGACCAGCTTGGTCTTCCCGTCCGGGTCACCGATCTGGTCAAAGATGTGCCGCTTGACTCGTTTCTTGTTCCGCTCTCCCAGACAGTCAGCGAGGCATGCGAGACTAACTCCTGTATGCTCTTTTCCATGGACTGGAAGACGATCGCCGGAGCATTTTTGTATCTGGAAGACCAATAATCCCACCGAAATCCGCGTACGATCTGCGATCCGTCTAGTGATCGCTGCGCGCCGGAGCAGACGTTCTCCCGATCCGGTCACTGCGATAGTGAAGCGGTGAGGATCCGTAATACTTTTTAAACAATTTGCTGAAATAATACATGTCGTCGTATCCCACACTCGTGGAGATGCTCTTGATGCTGGAGTGTTCCTCCTGGAGCAGCTTTTCCTTGGCCTTCTCTAAGCGCAGGCGAATCAGGTAATTGATCGGCGCCTCCCCTACTTCCTCCTTGAAAATCTTTGAGATATAGGCGGAACTCATGTACATGTTTTTGGCAATCAGGTCAAGAGAAATCTTTTCCGCGTAATGCTCGTTCAGATAAGTCTGGATTTCCCTCACAACATACGATTTGTGGTAGGATTCGAACATGCGGGAGTTTTGTCTCTGCACCGGCATGACGACGACGTTGCGGATCAGCAGCAGCAAAAGCTGCATCAGATAACTTTTCTGCATAAAATACTGCCCGGCCTGGTTGGAGTATCGCTCCGCAACCATGCCAAGGCAGATGCCTGTCAGTTCCTGGCGAAACTGCCCCGATGTGTGTATGATCTGCTCGCCCCCCGGGAAAATCAGGTGGTTTTGCGGCATATTTTTAAAGTGGAAATCGGAGAATCCGGCGCGAAATACAAGCGGCGGATCCTTTTCGTCCGGCACCAGAAAGCAATGTCTCACCTCCGGATTGACAAGGACTAGATCGCCGGACGAGATTTCATACGTTCGCTCATCCAGCATTACCGTCTGCTGTCCGGACAGCAGGTATGTAATCTGGGTAAAATCATGGCTGTGCTCTTCTATGTTCTTTGTCGCATACCATTTCCCCGCAAAAAGAAGCGTCGGATTGAAATCGCCATATGTAATGTCAAAACAGGATTCATTCATAATCGTTCCCTCTCTGCCAATCGTTCCCATAAAAGCTTTCTTCCTGCGCTTTTTTTCTCGCAGAAGCCTCTGCCCGCTTTTGTTTGCTGAATTTGTCGACGCTCATCACAAGGCCAATCTCCGCCAGCAGGAAAAAGGATGCCGTTCCCCCCGCGCTGACAAAGGGCAGTGTCACACCGGTCGTCGGAATGACGCTCGTGACAACCGCGACATTCATGATTGTCTGAATCGCAATGTGAAAGAAAACGCCAACCGCCAGAAATTTCCCCAAAAGGTCCGCCGCACTGCGGATGATCACTACAATCCGGTACAATAGATATGCAAAAAGAGACAGCAGCGCCGACACCCCTGCAATGCCAAGCTCCTCACTGATGATGGCCAGAATAAAATCGTTTTGCGGTTCCGGAATCATATATTTTTGCAGACTTTGTCCCAATCCCTTTCCCCATATTCCACCCGAACCAATGGCATAGAGGGCATTTTGAGGCTGAAACGAGCGGTCTGTGTCTATCGACGGATCAAGCCATGCGCGGATTCGCAGAATTCGAAAGCTTGTGTCTTCCGTAATCTCCACCGTCCACGCATACAGGATAAAGGCCGCTGCCAGCGCAAGCACAACAAAGAGCAGAATTCCGTAGCGTTTCCATCCCGGATTGGCCACAAAAAACATTGCCGCCGCGATCAGCCAGATAATGAGAATGACACTCATGTTATTGCTCATCACTCCGAGGAAGCCGGAGATGGCCGCAATGCTGATGACATACCCTGCGGTATTTGAGATCCGGTTTACCCGGTAGCGGGCAATGTAGTGCGCCATCCAGTAGATCAGAATCGCCTTGATTGGCTCTGCCACCTGCAGGGAAAATCCGGCGATGCGAATCCAGCGGGTTGCCCCGTTCACCGTTCTGCCCACCCCCGGAATGCGAAGCGCAGCCGACATTGCCACACAGATTGCAAGCCCCGGCAGAATCAATCTCCTCCAGGCGTGATAATCCAACATGGACAGCCCAAGCATCACAGCAATCCCGAGAACGACCCACATCGACTGGTTTTGAAACAAATACGCCGCGTTGTACTGGCAGTCCACAGATCGCCCGCAAAAATAGTAACTTGCACTGTAAATCATCACGACGCCGTACAGGTTGATCAGAACAACGCAGATGAACAGACGGTGATCCATCGGCATTCCATTGATCATGTTTTTGGTCTGCGCCAGCGCGCGACCGATTTTTGTTCTCATATCTCACCTTTCCTTTTTCCTTCTGCGGCGTCGGCATCGAATGGCCGTATCCCCAGATTCTCTTCCCGGTGATGCTTCCGGCACAGAGCGGTATAATTGTCGTTGGCGCCAAGCACAATCTGTTCTCCCTGCGTAATCATATGGAACGATTCGTCAAAACGGGCATTGAAGCGGGCGCCTTTTCCGCACCAGCAGACGGTCCGAATCTCTTCAATCTCATCGGCCCATGCCAGAAGCCACATACTCCCCTCAAACAGCTCTCTGCGAAAATCGGTGCGCAGCCCATAGCAGATGACCGGAAGATCGAGATCGTCCGCAATGTGTACAAGAAACTCAATCTGAGATTTCACGGCAAACTGCGCCTCATCGACGATTATACAGTCATATTGCTGAATCTGCCGATCCTCCATCGCCGTCAGCGTTTCCAGATAGATACACGGATGGCTCAGCCCCGCTCTGGACTTCATCACGGCATCTCCGTCCCGGTTGTCCAGTTTCGGCTTCGCAAGAAGCGCCCTTTTCCCGCGCTCCCGATAATTGTATTCCACCATCAAGGCGTTGGCTGTCTTTGAGCTTCCCATCGCGCCGTATCGAAAATATAATTTTGCCATATTCTTTTTCGCTTTCCTTTTCCAATTTGACTGCTGCCGGATGTGCGCCCTCACCGGCGAAGTCTTCCGCCCTCATACTTCATGCGGACGGCGATGCATTTGCGCAGCTCCTGAAACTGCTGCTCCAGATCCCCGTCCGAAAGGCTGATGTCCTGTGATATCGCCAGCGTCTGGACAATCCGCTCATTGCAGCAGTCCTTCATCGCATCCAGAACGGAGAGCCGCTCCCGGTCCGTGCGCGCATCCAGAAACTCCATCATCCAGGCATTGCCCTGTGCTTCCGGATCAGAAATGACGCTTTCTTTTCTCTCTTCCGAACCCGTATGCTCTCCCTCAATCTTCTCCCAAAACAAAGACAGCGGACAGACATAGATCGAAAACGCTCCGTAGAGAGCTTGATACACAACCATACGCTCCTCTGTCTCTGTATGTATGGCGACTGCAACGATCTGATGCAGCCGATCATCCATATCCCGATAAAACTGACCCGGCTGTGGAATCTGCCGTTCCATCCACACACACCTCCCAAACCAATGCCTTACAGCGGCAAACACTGTTGATGAGAATTATAGCACGAGTTCGTCCGCAATACAAGTCAAAAACGCGAAAAAGCCCCTCAATGGGGGCGATGGCCGCGACGGCCGCACACCAAATGCTCTGCAAATGATGTGCGGCCGTCGCCCAATGTGTTCCAAATTCTGCTCAGACGATATTGACAATCACACCGCCGTCGCACGCATAGAGCGAGGAGAGTCCTGCCATGTCTGCCAGATAAACGCGCCGGAAGGAAGCTTTTGCAAGAATCATTTCTTTTACCAGTTCTGCTCTTTGCGGACAGTTGCAGTTGGTAATGACAAGAATCTTCTCTTCTGTGCGGCCCTTTACAAGATGCAGGGCGGTATCCACCATCCGCTCCAGCGCCTTGTTGATGCCTCTTGCCTGCCCGGCCTTTTGAATTACGCCGTGGTCTCCCATCATGACCGGCTTAATGTTCAAGACATTGGCCATGATCGCTTTCAGACCTGTGAGACGTCCGTTTTTCCGCAGCGTCTCCAAAGATTCCAGCACAAAGGTGACGACAAGCTCATCCCGGATCTTTGTAATCTTCTCACAAATCTCCTCAAACGGCATCCCCGCCTCCGCCATCTCGCGGATCCGGAATCCAAGCGCTGTCTCTCCCCCGGAAGCGGACTCCGAACTGAGCACAAACACTTTGCTCGTTCCGCCTTCCTCCTCATACATCGTCTTTGCGACCGTCGCAGAGTTATAGGATCCGCTCAGATGATGGGAAAGGGTAATGATAAAGACCATATCGGCATTCCCCCTCTGAATGGCGCTCAAATACGCCTCCGGGGAGGGGCAGGCCGACTTCGGGCATTCCGGGCATGCTGCAACCTGCTGCAGGAAATATTTCTGATCAAACGTTTCGTCGTCAACGATTTCCTGATCGCCCACAATCAGTGTCAGCGGCACAAGCTCTAGCGTCGGGTTTTTCCGGTCTTCCAAAGTGACATCCATACTGCTGTCTCCAATAATTTTATACGTCATCATAAACCTCCGATGTTCCTGTATTTTTCACTTCATCCCACAGTTCTGTGACAAGATTGGGATGTCTGCATTCCTGCATTATGTAGTATTCGTTACTACATAATATAGCACATTCTTCGCGTCTTGAAAAGGGCTTTTTTCATCCTTTTCTATTTTTGTTGAAATTTTCTTCCGCTTTGAGTATAATAGGCCTGGATAAATGAAATGACTCCAATGAGAAGAGGATGCCGTATGCTCGCATTGAAAATTACAAAATTAAAATTATTTACAAAACAGCTTTTTTTGCAGGATTTATTTGACGGATTTCAGTTTATGGAGGGGCGTTTTGTGACGTTTGGCACATTTACGATGGATGGGCGCTTGAACAGCGATTATTATGGCGAGGAGGAGTGGGAGGAAATCGGTTCCCGCCCCTACAGCATGTGGCGCCAGATGCGCCCCTTCTGCTTCCAGATCATCAAGGGGAACAAACTCCCGCTCTCCTTTCAGCTTGTTCTGCGCAAAGACAAGGCTGAGCTTGAAAAACAGCTTTCCCCGGCAGATTGGAATTTCTCCGAAGTGGAGAGCTTTCTGCTCAACATTCGTTACAAAAACGGGGCAATCACATGCACAACCGGAGTTTCACTCCGCCAGTTTACAATGGACCGCACTCCCGAGCAGGAGTGGGACCGCTATGTGCGCGAATTTCTTCACAAAAATGCCATCGATTACACGGAATGACCGTTTTTCTTCTGTTTTCCCCCGCTCTTTCTAAACAAAGTATTAAAAATTGAGAAATTATTAGCACTCACGCTGTTTGAGTGCTAATTTTCTCTTGACAAATCCATTTCCCTGCGGTAGAATAGCCTCAGCGTTTTGGGGAGAGCCCCGGGACTGAACTTTCAAAGGAGTGTTTGATTATGGCAAAACAAGGAAATTTATCCATTAACAGTGAAAATATTTTTCCAATCATCAAGAAGTGGCTGTACTCTGACCACGATATTTTCTTGCGCGAGCTTGTCTCCAATGGCTGTGATGCCATCACAAAGCTCAAAAAGCTGGACATGATGGGAGAATATACGCTGCCCGACGATTATAAGGCAAAGATTGAAGTGCGGGTAAATCCCGATTTGAAGACAATTGCGATTGTAGACAACGGCCTTGGCATGGACGAGGCGGAAGTTGAGGAATATATCAACCAGATCGCATTCTCCGGTGCTCAGGATTTTCTTGCCAAATACAAAGATAAGACGAACGAAGACCAGATCATCGGTCATTTCGGACTCGGCTTCTACTCTTCCTTCATGGTAGCAGACCGTGTTTCCATCGACACGCTTTCCTGGAAGCCAGGTGCCTAGAATTTTCCAATGAGTACCGCGCCAGAGAAGTACTGGAAAAATACTGCTCCTTCCTTCCTGTCGAGATTTATCTGATCAATGAGACGGCAGATCCGCAGGAGGAAGACGACGACATCGTTTCCGAGAGTGAATCCACACCAGAGCAGGAGGAGGGAACGGATTCTGAGGTTGTCGATGCGGACGGCGAACCGGTCAAAGAAAAGAAAGTCAAAAAGCCGACGCCGATCAACGATACGACGCCGCTTTGGGCAAAGCATCCAAACGAGTGTACGGAGGAAGAGTACAAAGAATTTTATCGTAAAGTTTTCCGCGACTACAAAGAACCGCTGTTCTGGATTCACCTGAACCTGGACTATCCCTTCAACCTCAAGGGAATTCTCTACTTCCCGAAAATCAACACCGAGTATGACTCGATTGAGGGAACGATCAAATTGTACAACAACCAGGTGTTTATCGCAGACAACATCAAAGAAGTGATTCCGGAATTTTTGATGCTCTTAAAGGGAGTCATCGACTGCCCGGATCTTCCGCTGAACGTATCCCGCTCCGCACTGCAAAACGACGGTTTTGTGAAAAAGATTTCAGAGTACATCAGCAAAAAGGTGGCAGACCGCCTGTCCGGTATGTGCAAGACGGAACGCGAAAGTTATGAGAAATATTGGGATGACATCAACCCATTTATTAAATTCGGCTGTCTGAAAGACGAAAAATTTGCCGAGAAGATGAACGACTACATCATCTTCAAAAACCTGGAAGGCAAATACATTACGCTTCCGGATGCGCTGGAGGAAAACAAAGAGCGGCATGAAAATACGATCTTCTATGTCACCGATGAGAAGGAACAGAGCCAGTATATTAAGATGTTCCAGAAAGAGGGCATCGATGCCGTTGTCTTAAAGCACAACATTGACGCTCCGTTTATCACACATCTGGAGCAGAAAAATAAGGGTGTGAAGTTTTTGCGCATTGACGCCGATGTGACCGAATCCTTTAAGGAATCTTCCGGGGAGGACGAAAAAGAGACGATCGAGGCAAAGAAAGATGCCCTGACCGAGCTGTTCCGCAGCGTGCTTCAAAACGACAAGCTGGACGTAAAGGCAGAGAAATTAAAAGATGCCTCTGTCGCTTCTATGATGACGCTGTCGGAGGAGAGCAGAAGAATGCAGGAGATGATGAAGATGTACGGTATGTACGACATGGGAATGGCTCCTGTCAATGAAACGCTCGTGCTGAACCTGAACCACCCTCTCGTTCAATATGTTCTGGACCATAAAGACGGCGCATCCACCCCGATGTTCTGCGAGCAGCTGTATGATCTGGCAGCGCTGGCACACGGCACACTCAGCCCGGACCGCATGGCCGCGCTGATTCAGAGAACCAACTCCATCATGATGGAACTCGCAAAATAAAATTCAACGAATTTCATTCAACGAATGGGATTCAACGAATTTCATTCGTTAAATCCCATTCGTTAAATAATGAGCGGAGCGGGGAAGAACGATCTTCCCCGCTCCGCTCGCTGCGATATGCCTGTCAATTGCACTTTTCCCTGTCCGATTTGCGCCATAAGCCTTTTGACAGGAAAGACGGTACGCGGTCACTCTCTTGCCCAGTCAAAGGCACAGCGGACTGCTTTTTTCCAGCCTTTTAAGAGGCGCGCTCTTTTTTCCGGCTCCAAATCCGGAAGGAATCTGCGATCCAGTGCCCAGTTGGCTCGAATATCGTCTGTGCTGCTCCAGTATCCTGTGGCAAGCCCTGCAAGATAGGCCGCCCCAAGCGCCGTCGTCTCAATGCATTTTGGGCGCTCCACAACTGTGTCCAGCAAGTCTGCCTGAAACTGCATGAGGAACTGGTTGGCGCTTGCGCCTCCGTCCACTTTCAGCGCATTCAGCTTTCTCCCGGCGTCGGTCTCCATCGCGCGCAAAATGTCTCCGCCCTGGTAGGCAATCGACTCTAAAACGGCGCGCACAAGGTGGTCTTTT
>CASGAH010000032.1 GCA_949299375.1 uncultured Eubacteriales bacterium
AAGAATATGCGGATGCAATGGGAACGAAAGGAAAAAGATCAATAATGGTACGATTGTTATTGCTGTGTCTGGGATATTGTTTTGGCCTGTTTCAGACAGGATACCTCTATGGAAAATGGCACGGGATTGATATCCGCAGCAAGGGAAGCGGCAATTCCGGTGCAACCAATTCGCTGCGGGTGCTCGGCAAAAAAGCCGGGATTGTTGTCTTTTTGGGGGATGCGCTAAAGTGCCATATCCCGGCTGCCTTTACTGTTTTATATTTCCGTCATGTGCAGCCGGATCATACATACCTCTATATGATGTACATTGCCCTCGGGGCAATTCTCGGCCACAACTTCCCGTTTTATATGGGATTCAAAGGCGGGAAGGGCATTTCCTGCATGGGCGGTCTTGTGGCGGCCTATGACTGGAGACTGATGGTCCTTTGCCTGCTGGAAATGATCGGCCTGACTGCCATCACGGGGTATGTCTCAGTTGCCTCGATTGTGCTGTCTGTTACCATCTTTTTGTTCTCTCTCATCATGGGGGAGACAGGAAGGCTTGGACTGGAAAACGACCTGCTGACGGAGTTTTATATTCTCTGCTTTGTCCTGTCCGCCCTTGCCATTTGGCAGCACAGAGGAAACATCAACCGCCTTCTTCACGGGACGGAAAATAAAATCTGGAAGAAAAAAGAACAGAAAGAAGGGGCTTCTGCCTGAAAAGAAAGGATCGAGAACAATGGCAAATGTTAGTATCGTAGGGACGGGGACATGGGGCATTGCCCTCGGAATGCTGCTTCAGGAAAATGGGCATCATGTAACGGCATGGTCCAAAATTCCGGAGGAAATTGCGTACCTGAAAGAACATCATATGCACAAAAGCCTTCCGGGTGTCGAAATCCCGGAGGAGATCGTGTTTACGACAGACTTGAAATCGGCCTGTGAGGGGATGGATCTGATTGTCCTGTCTGTTCCGTCTGTATTTACGAGAGCCACCGCCCGATCGATGCGGCCGTTTGTGGCAGAGGGACAGATCATTGTCAATGTGGCGAAAGGAATTGAGGAAAGTACGCTGATGACGCTCGTGGAGCAGATTCGCCAGGAAATTCCCCAGGCGGATGTCGCCGTCCTTTCCGGCCCGAGCCATGCAGAGGAAGTGAGTCGGCATATGCCGACCGCGTGTGTGGCGGGTGCGAAATCGAAGGAGACCGCGGAGCGAATTCAGAAATATTTCATGTCCCGATGCTTTCGGGTGTATACGAGCCCGGATGTCATCGGCATCGAGCTTGGCGGCTCTCTGAAAAACGTCATTGCGCTGGCTGCGGGAATCGCCGATGGGTATGGCTGCGGGGACAACGCGAAGGCGGCACTGATTACGAGGGGAATTCATGAGATTGCCCGTCTCGGAGGGAAAATGGGGGGCAATGCCCGCACATTTTATGGCCTGACGGGAGTAGGTGATTTGATTGTTACCTGTGCGAGTATGCACAGCCGCAACCGCAGAGCCGGCATTTTGATCGGACAGGGATACTCGATGGAGGAGGCCATGAAAAAAGTGGAGATGGTTGTGGAGGGTGTTTACTCGGCAAAAGCCGCGCTCGCGCTCGGGAAAAAATACGGCGTCAGTCTGCCCATTGTGGAACAGGTCAATCGTGTACTGTTTGAAGGGAAACCTGCGGGGGAAGCGATTGCAGAGTTGATGGAACGGGACAGAAGAATCGAACACAGTGATCTCCCCTGGGAGCAGGAATAACGCATTCCGGAATGGCGCAATGAGGCAGAGAATCGATGCAGGAAGAAAGGAATCGCAAGGAAAATGGAACAATACGTGTACCTGGCCCTTGGGGCGGCGGCTGTTCTCATCATCGTATGGCAGATGATCGCCGCAAACCGCAGCAGCAAACTGAAATTGAAGGAGCGGCTGCGCAAAAACTGGGGGAAATACCCGGACAAGGAATATGACTACAACGATTTCCAGAGCATTTCCCACTATTACCGGAAGAGGGCAAAGGAGCGGGAAGGGGTATTTTCTATCGACGACATTACATGGAATGATCTGGACATGGATTCGCTGTTTATGGCAGTAAACAACACGTGCTCCAGCGTGGGACAGGAATATCTCTACGATATGCTTCGAACCCCTTCGTTTGATCCGGAAGAGCTTCGGGAGCGCAGCCGCCTTGCACAGCTGTTTGAGGAGCGGCCTGATATCCGGGAGGCACTCCAGCTGGCGCTTGTGAAAGTGGGGTATACCCGGAAAGTCTCTCTGATGGACTACATTGATGAACTGCAGGCGCTCAAGACAGAAAACGGCATTTCCCATTACCTGCACATCGCGCTTTTGCTCGCGGCCGTCGGTCTCATTTTTCTCGACCCCGGAATCGGTGTGCTTGCCCTGATTTTTGCCGTCGGATACAATATCTTCATGTATTACCGCTGCAAGGCAAAGGTGGAGGCGTATTTTATCTGTGTCAGTGCAGTGATCCGGCTTGTAAAGAGCAGTCAGGCGATCTATCATCTCTCGATTCCGGAATTAAAGCAGTACGGGGAGCGCCTCAAAACGGCTTCCGATGCGCTCAAATCCATTACCCGGAATGCGGTCTGGATGGGGGATACGGACAAAATCAACGACGGCCCGGCGGCGCTCTTCCTAGATTATCTGAACCTTCTCACCCATATGGAACTGATCCAGTTTGAGAAAATCGTCAAAAAGGTTCAAAACAAGAAGGCGCAGATTCAGCAAATGTGGGAGTGCATCGGAATGCTGGAAGCATGTCTTGCCATCGCTTCTTTCCGCAAGGCGCTTCCGTTTTACTGCATTCCGAACCTTCAAAAAGAGAAGCGGGCAGAAATCTCCATTCAGAATGGATATCATCCAATGATTCAGGAGCCTGTGGCAAACAGCATCTGCGAATCCGGATCGGTGCTTTTGACCGGCTCAAACGCATCGGGGAAATCGACGTTTTTAAAGACAACGGCGCTCTGTGCGATTCTGGCGCAGACGCTCGACACCGTTCCGGCGCAGGCGTATGCTGCGAGCTATTTTCGGATCTATTCGTCGATGGCCCTGAAAGACAATCTGATGAAGCAGGAGAGTTACTATATTGTTGAGATCAAATCTCTGAAACGAATTCTGGATGCGTCCAGAGATTCGTCCACGCCGATGCTCTGCTTTGTGGACGAAGTTCTCCGAGGAACCAACACGGTAGAGCGAATCGCGGCCTCGTCCCGCATTTTGCAGTCTCTGGCAGCCCGAAACCTCCTCTGTTTTGCTGCGACGCACGACATTGAGCTGACGCATCTTCTGGAATCCTGCTATGCCAACTATCACTTTACGGAAGAAATCCGTGACGGGGATATCTTCTTTTGCTATCGCCTCTACAAGGGGCGGGCGTCAACCCGAAATGCCATTCAGCTTTTGCGGATGATGGGATATGACGCGGCCGTGATCGAGCAGGCGGAGCAGACGGCAAAGCGGTTTCTGGACACCGGCGTGTGGAGCATGGAATAGGAGGAGATCGATATGATGCAGGTCAGTATTTATACAGACGGGTCCGCAAGGGGAAATCCGAACGGTCCGGGAGGATATGGAACGATCCTTCAATATAAAGATCCGCGCGGAACGCTCCATGAGCGGGAGCTTTCGGCCGGATATCAAAAGACAACAAACAACCGGATGGAGCTGATGGGGGTCATTGCAGGGCTGGAAGCGTTAAATCGCCCCTGTCGGGTCTTTCTCTACTCCGATTCCCAGTATGTCGTAAATGCCTTCAACCAGAACTGGATTGACGGATGGATTCGGAAAAACTGGGTGACGAGCAGGAAGGAGGCGGTGAAAAACATCGATTTGTGGAAGCGGCTCCTGGCGGCGAAGCAGCCGCATGAAGTGACGTTTGTCTGGGTAAAGGGACACAACGGTCATCCGGAAAATGAGCGCTGCGACCAGCTCGCCACGGCAGCGGCAGACGGAAGCGCTCTGCTTGTGGATGAGGGCGTGCAGTAGAGAAAAAAACACTTGCAAAAAGATTTCTGTTATGATAGGCTTGTAGCGATACAGAAGTCTGAAAAAATGGAGGCGTACTGTGAAAAAATACAGTGTAAATGAATTAAGAAGAATGTTTTTGAACTTCTTCGAGGGGAAAGATCATCTGGTGATGAAGAGTTTTTCTCTTGTTCCCCACAATGACAACAGCTTGCTGATTATCAATTCCGGCATGGCGCCGCTGAAACCCTATTTTACCGGACAGGAAATCCCGCCGAGACGCAGGGTGGCAACCTGCCAGAAATGCATTCGTACCGGAGACATTGAAAATGTTGGAAAGACAGCGCGTCACGGTACGTTTTTTGAGATGCTCGGCAACTTTTCCTTCGGGGATTACTTCAAAAAAGAAGCGATCGCCTGGTCGTGGGAGTTTTTAACGGAAGTGGTCGGCCTGGATCCGAATCGGCTTTACCCATCTGTCTATGAGCAGGATGACGAGGCGTTCGAGATCTGGAACAAGCAGCAAAAGATTCCGGCAGCGCGGATTTTCCGCTTCGGAAAGGAAGACAATTTCTGGGAGCATGGATCCGGTCCCTGCGGTCCCTGCTCGGAGATCTACTATGACCGGGGAGAAAAATATGGATGCGGAAAACCGGGATGCACCGTAGGATGTGACTGTGACCGCTATATCGAAGTGTGGAACAACGTCTTTTCCCAGTTTAACAATGACGGACAGGGGCATTATTCGGATCTTGTCCAGAAAAACATCGACACGGGCATGGGGCTGGAGCGTCTTGCCGTTGTTGTGCAGGATGTCGATTCGATCTTTGACGTGGACACACTCAAGGCGCTGACAAGTCACGTGGCAGAGCTGGCGCATACCAAATATCAGACGGATGAGAAGAAGGACGTTTCGATCCGCCTGATCACAGACCATATTCGCTCCGTCACATTTATGATATCTGATGGCATTATGCCGTCCAATGAGGGAAGAGGATACGTTCTCCGCCGCCTTTTAAGAAGAGCGGCGCGCCACGGCCGTCTGCTCGGCATTGAGGGAACGTTTTTGGCAGACTTGAGCAAGACGGTAATTGCGACCTCAAAAGACGGATATCCGGAGCTGGAAGACAAAAAGAGCATGATTTTGAGTGTAATCACAGAAGAAGAAAATAAATTCAACAAAACGATTGACCAGGGACTTGGAATTCTCGCTGAGCTTGAGGAGGCTTTGGCCAGAGAGGGACGCGATGTCCTCTCCGGACAGGATGCCTTCCGGCTGTACGATACGTACGGATTCCCGCTTGATTTGACGAAAGAGATTCTGGAGGAAAAGAAGATTCGCGTGGACGAAGACGGATTCCATGCCTCCATGAAAGAGCAGCGGGAGATGGCAAGAAAAGCGAGAAAGAAGACCAATTATATGGGAGCGGACGCAACGGTATATGATGAGATCGATCCGTCTGTCACATCAGAATTTGTCGGATACGATCATCTGAACTGCCGCTCGGCTGTCACCGTTCTTACGACAGAGGAAGAAATCGTGCAGGCACTTGCGGACGGCGATCATGGAACGATTCTCACAGAAGAGACGCCGTTTTATGCGACAATGGGCGGTCAGCAGGGAGATACCGGTGTTATTTTGGGCGCTGGCGGACAGTTTATTGTGGAGGACACGATCAAACTGAGCGGCGGAAAAGTGGGACATGTCGGAAAGATGGTAAGCGGAATGATTTCTGCCGGGGAGGAAGTGACGCTCGCGGTGGATCCGCAAAAAAGAGCACTGACTTGCCGAAACCACAGCGCGACCCATCTCCTTCAAAAGGCGCTGAGGACAGTGCTCGGAGATCACGTGGAACAGGCCGGATCTCTCGTCACACCGGAACGCCTCCGCTTTGACTTTACCCATTTTCAGGCGATGACACAGCAGGAGATTGCACAGGTGGAGGACCTTGTCAATCAGCACATCGCAGCCGCAGATCCGGTTGTCACGGAGACGATGACGCTCGAGGGGGCCAGAAAGACAGGCGCAATGGCGCTGTTTGGAGAAAAATACGGGGATCATGTCCGCGTTGTCCGTATGGGAGATTTCTCCATCGAACTTTGCGGCGGAACCCATGTGGAAAATACGAGAGAAGTCTCCTTCTTTAAAATCATTTCGGAGGCTGGAATTGCGGCGGGCGTCAGACGAATTGAGGCGCTGACTTCCAGCGGACTGTTCCACTACTATGAGGAGGAAGAGCAGGAACTCTACGATGCGGCAAAGGCTGCCAAGGCAACTCCGGCCAATTTGGCGTCGAAGATCGAGGCCATGCAGGAGGAGATTAAGGCGCTCCACGCAGAAAATGAAAAGCTGAAAGCAAAGATGGCAAACAGCGCGGTTGGTGATGTGATGCGCCAGGCCATCTCGGTGGGTGAGATGAAAGTGCTTGCCATTCAGGTCGACGATGTGGACATGAACGGCCTGAGAAATCTGGGCGATCAGTTGAAAGAAAAGATCGGAGAGGGCGTCGTTGTGATTGCCTCTGCAAAAGATGGAAAGGTCAGCCTGATGGCAATGGCAACGCAAAAGGCAGTAAAAGCCGGAGCACATGCGGGAAATCTGATCCGCGGAATCGCCGCCCTTGTCGGCGGAGGCGGAGGCGGACGCCCCAATATGGCACAGGCCGGCGGAAAAGATCCGTCCGGAATCGGGGCTGCGCTGGAAAAGGCAAAAGAGCTTGCAGCCGGGCAGCTGAAATGAGCGCGTCCGACGGAAAGGCCAAGAGGGACGTATTGGAACAGTTGAAACGGTGCCAGCACCGTCCCATCCGTCTGATCGCACTGGATTTGGACGGGACGGTGTACAACGACCGGAAAGAGATAAGCGGACAGACGGTACAGGCGATTCGCCGCGCCACGGCGTCGGGGATCCATGTGCTTCCGGCATCCGGCCGTCCCCTCGACGGCATCGATCCCCGCTTTCTGGCAATCGATGGGGTTCGCTTTTGCATTTACAGCAATGGGGCTGCTGTGCGGGATGAAAAGACAAAAACGATTGTCTATCACCGCTGCCTAAAGAAAGAAACCCTCGAATTGCTCTTTGATCAGCTCGAATGTCTGGACGGCACATTTGAGCTGTACCGGGATGGAAGCGTGTACGCATCCCGCAGACAAAAGGAACACTGGGAAACGTGGATTCCAAACGCCGCAATCCGCGCTTATGTCGAGCGCACCCGCATTCTCGTGGACGGGTCAATGCGGGAGTTTTACCGCACTGCCGGCGGTTTTGTGGAGAAAGTCAACTGCAGCTATGGGGATCCCTCCGAGCGCCAAAAGGCGCTGGAGCGGCTGCAGCAGATACCGGGAATTGTTGTCACGAGCGGACTCCCGGAAAATATAGAAATCAACGAGGAGAAAGCCGACAAAGGGGAGGCACTCCTTGCCCTTGCAAGGCATCTCGGAATTCCCCGCGAGGAGACGATGGCGTGCGGGGACAGCAGCAATGACGCTGCAATGATTGTCAAGAGCGGCTGCGGCGCAGCGATGGGAAATGCCGATTGGCAGATCAAGCAGCTGGCGGACGTGCAGACATGCTCCAACGAGGAGGACGGAGTAGCCGTCCTTCTACATGCCGTCGTGGACTGGAATGCGCAGTTCGGTCTGTGAGGCAAAGCGGCGCTGCAATGCGGGCAGAACTCCGTTTTCTGTATTTATGCTGCGGATTTTGTCCGCCGCAGTGTCGGCAAATGCGATCCAGTCGCTCAAAGAGAAAATAGAATCATCTGGGAGGGACGAGGAGGCAATTGCCTGCTTGCTGTATGTGTTGTGGATGAAATGGATGTGGTTGGTCAGGCTCATCTCGTGATAGTAGGGAAGAACCGGAAGAGAAAACGCATCCATTTTTTTCATTGCTTCCCAGAGCAAAAATGTGTGTCCCTCCTTTAAATAAATCCATTCACAGGCTTTGGCGCTTTTTCGCATCCGGTTGAGGAAATTCGTTCCATCGGGAAACGATGTCTGGAACCGGCGAAGCAGCGGAGCATAGACAAGCCGATGCCACAAGACATCTGTCTGTAGATGGATATAGTATCCGGTATAAAACGACAGCTTGCTTCGGTCGGTTTCCTCTCGCAGATACGCTTCGTAGAAATCCAGATAACGGCAGCTGCTCTTGTCAAGACCGGCGCTCTCATGTGTCCAGTGGGTAATATATGCCGGGGGATCAAAGACACCCTCCGTTTTCGTGAGATCGCCCGCATCGGCTCCGACGCATCCGATTGCATACGCCTCGGCATCGGACACCGGAAAGTCCTGCATCAGATGGTCTCCGATGAGCAGGTGCATCAGCCAGGTCGCCATAAAAGATCACTCCTTTCTCATGGACCTTTTGAATTTGATATCATATAATTTCCATCATCATAGCATACCCCGAAACGAGAATCAACTTGTTTTGCCGCTTGCTTCTTCCCAAACGTCTTTCTTCAAACTTCTTTTTTCCGTCCGAATGGATTATTTCTTTTTTTTGATAAAAAGTCAGAAAAAGACTTGCAATTTTCCTGTGACATGAGGTATAGTGGAGTTAATCAGCCAAAAAACAGGGAGGGAATTCCAAGGGAGGAAGATTATGAGGCCTTCGATTCATATTATGCTGAAACCGGCAAGCGGACTGTGCAATCTGCGCTGCAAATACTGCTTTTACGCAGATGAGACACAGAAGCGCGAGGTGGCAAGCTATGGGCGAATGAGTTTGGATACACTGCGCAATGTATTAAAAAAAACGCTGGAGGAATCGGAAAAACAGGTAACCATCGCATTTCAGGGGGGAGAGCCGACGCTTGCGGGGCTTGCCTTCTTTCAGCAGGCGGTGGAGCTGGTTCATCAGCTGAATCATCACCATTGCACCGTATCGTATGCTTTGCAGACGAATGGCATACTGCTGGATGACGAGTGGTGCCGCTTTTTTGCGCAGAATCAGTTCCTGATCGGTGTCTCACTTGACGGAAGCAAAGAATTTCACGACAGAAATCGCGTGGATGCCGAGGGGAAGGGAACCTACAGCCGCGTGATGCGCGCAATTCAGCTTCTGAAAAAGCACCAGGTTGACTTTAACATTCTGACCGTTTTGACCGGGGAAATATGCCGCAACTACCGCAAAATCTACGGATTCTACGATCGAAACGGATTGGAATTCCAGCAATACATCCTCTGCCTGGATCCGATTGGAGAAAAAAGAGGCGGACACGTATGGTCGCTGACGCCGCAGCGCTTCGAGGAGTACTTAAAAACGGCATTTGACTGCTGGTATCAGGACGCCATGCGCGGACAAAAGAAATACCACCGCTACTTTGACAATCTGCTCTTTCTTCTGAATGGACAGCAGCCGGAAGCCTGCGGAATGGGAGGTGTCTGCGGGATGCAGTATGTGGTGGAGGCGGATGGAAGTGTATATCCCTGTGATTTTTATATGCTGGACAACTGGCGTCTCGGAAATTTAAACACCGATGATTTTGAGCAGCTTGACCGGGAGCGGAGCCGCCTTGGATTCATTGCCCAAAGTGCCGTCCCGGATCCGCAGTGCCGCGTGTGCAGATGGCGTTTCCTCTGCCGTGGGGGATGTCGGCGTGACCGCGACTATTTTGAGGAAGGACTTTTGCGAAATTATTATTGCAGCGCGTACCAAAATTTCTTTCCGTATGCGCTCCCCCGTCTGGAGCAAGTGTATGCGAGGATGCGGGGCTGCTGAGAGCATCGCATTCCTGGACGAGACGGGAAAGACGAGCAATCAAACGATATGAACATGATGTTGATACCGTTGATATCGATATAAAAAACGAAAGGATTTTATTGTATGAAGATTTTAATGCTGGACATTGATACCCTGCGCCCGGATCATATGGGGTGCTACGGTTATCAGAGAAACACGACGCCCAATATGGACGAGATGGCAAAGGAAGCCGTGCGCTTTGACCATTACTACTGCTCCGATGCTCCTTGTCTTCCGTCCAGAGCCTGCCTTGTGAGCGGAATGTTTGGCATCCGAAACGGTGTCGTAGGCCACGGCGGAACAGGAGCAGACCGGCGCCTGACCGGGTCTGGGCGAAGATTTGTGGATCAGGCAGACAACCGCAATTTCCACAACATTTTCCGCAATGCGGGAATGTACACCACATCCATCAGCACCTTCCCGGACCGGCATTCTGCCTGGTGGTTTAACGCCGGCTTCCACGAAATGTACAACCAGGGGGCGAAGGGCGGAGAATCCGGCGAGCAGATTCTGCCGTACGCGCTGAAATGGCTGGATGAAAATGGAACACAGCGCAAAGACTGGTTCCTGCACGTTCATTTCTGGGATCCCCACACACCGTACCGCGCTCCGGCGGAGTTTGGCAATCCATTTGAAAACGATTCCATCGACGATTTCTGGGTTACCGATGAGATTCTGGCCGCCCACAAGAGAGTTTCCAGTCCTCACGGAGCCAATGAGATCAATATGTACACCGATGTGGAAAATCCAGATTATCCGCGCCATCCGGGACGGATCGATGACCGCAAAGGGCTGAAGAAACTGATCGACGGATACGACTGCGGCATCGCGTATGCCGATTTCCTGATCGGAAAAATCTTTGACAAGATGAAAGCCCTCGGCATTTACGACGAGTGTGCCATCATCGTCACGGCAGACCACGGGGAGAACATCGGGGAGCTTGCCATCTATGCGGAGCACGGAACGGCAGACCATCCCTGCTGCAACATTCCATTTTTGATTAAGTGGCCCGGCTGCGCGGCAGGCCATGTAGACCATGAGCTGCACTACAGCCTTGACTTCCTTCCCACGGTCAGCGAGTTGCTGGGACTGCCTCCATTTGACAATTGGGACGGAAAAAGCTTTGCCAACACCATTCTGAAAGGAGAAAAACAGGGACGGGACAGCCTTGTTCTCTCTCAGATGGCACACATTTGTCAGCGCTCTGCCCGTTTTGGAGACTGGCTCTACATGAGAACATACCACGACGGTTTCCGTCTCTTTGATAAGGAAATGCTCTTCAACATCAAGGAAGACCCGCACGAGCAGCATGATGTGAAAGATGCGCATCCGGAGATCTGTGCCCAGGGCGCAAAAATTATTTTGGACTGGCACGATGAGGCGATGTCAAAGGTGGAGGACTGCATCGACCCGATGTGGCGGGTGATTCAGGAGGGCGGACCGTTCCATACATGGTGGAGTCTGGAGAGCTACTGCCAGCGGCTGGAGGCAACCGGGCGCGCAGACTGCGCCGCAGAGCTGCGCCGCAGACACAGCAATGATCCGAACTTAAAGAAATAAAAGACCGCAAAAGAAAAAACAGAGAAAAGAAAACTCCCTGGAAGCATTCACGGACAGCGAGCGTTTTGCTGTGAACAAAAGGTGAAAAAGTCTGAAAAAATTATAAATGCTATTGACTTGCCTCATATTTGCATTATAATAATTTCAAGAGCAACAGAAGTTGCAACCCACACCTTGTTGTCAGGAGATGATCCGCCGTAAGAAAGCTTCCAAGGGAGCCTTTTTTTTTGGCTGGAATTGGCACTCGATGAGAACAAGTGCTGATAGAATCGAGAGGCAGAAGATATGAATTCCTTCATCAAAAAAGAAATCGTTACAATTCCCAATCTGCTCAGTCTGTTTCGCCTTGTGCTGGCGTGCGCCATACCGGTGATCTGTTACCATCCCTCCATGGAGCGGAAGATCGAGACACTTCTTGTCGTCATCGGGCTGTCCTGTGTGACCGATGTTCTGGACGGAAAAATCGCCCGAAGATTCCATATGGTGAGCGAAGTCGGGAAAATATTGGATCCGATTGCGGATAAGCTTACGCAGGGGTTGCTGCTGATCTGCCTGCTTCCCAAAACGTGGGCGGCGAAAGCTGTCCTGACGCTGTTTTTTGTCAAAGAAACGGTTCTTTCGCTTTTCGGATGGGCCATTGTGCGCAGGACAAGACGAAACGAAGGAGCAAAATGGTATGGAAAAATGAATACCGTCATATTCTATATTGTGATCCTGATGCTGATCGTATTTCCGGATATGCCTTTGGCATGGACAAATGGTCTGCTTGTCCTCTGCGGAGGGAGTATGACAGCAGCGCTCGCCCTCTATCTGAGGCAGTACCGCCAGATTCTCAAGACAACAAATGCGCATCCCCTGAATGAATGAAAAGGAGAGACACAATGAATGAAGTAAAACCCCCCAAAAAACCGTTTATTTTCTACTATGCGATCGCGCTTTTGGCGATTTTCCTTGTCAATGCGATTTTGGTTCCGCAGATGGCAAAGCGCTCCGTAAAAGAAGTGGATTACGGAACATTTATGCAGATGACATACCAACAGGAGATCGGATATGTTCAGATTCAGGAGAATCAGATCATCTTTACCGATAAGGACCAGACGACCGTTTACAAGACCGGTATTGTGGATGACCCGGAGATGACGCAGCGCCTCTATGACAATGGCGCGAAATTTTCCGGAGAAATCATCGAAGAGACATCTCCCCTTTTGGACTTTTTCCTCTCCTGGCTTCTCCCCATCCTTCTGATCATCTTCTTAGGACAGCTGATGTCCCGCCAGCTGATGAAAAAAATGGGCGGAAGCAATTCGATGATGTTTGGTATGGGAAAGAGCAATGCCAAAATCTACGTGCATTCCTCGGAGGGAATCAAATTTTCGGATGTGGCAGGAGAAGATGAGGCAAAGGAGAACCTAACGGAAATCGTCGATTACCTGCACAATCCGGGCAAATACAGAGAGATTGGCGCCTCCATGCCGAAAGGCATTCTGCTCGTAGGCCCTCCCGGAACCGGTAAGACAATGCTTGCAAAGGCCGTGGCAGGAGAGGCAAACGTACCGTTCTTCTCGATGTCCGGATCCGAGTTTGTGGAGATGTTTGTCGGAATGGGTGCTTCAAAAGTGAGAGATTTGTTCCGTCAGGCGAAAGAAAAAGCGCCCTGTATCGTATTTATTGACGAGATTGACGCAATCGGAAAGAAGCGGGACGGCCAGCTCGGCGGAAACGATGAGAGAGAGCAGACGCTCAATCAGCTGCTCACAGAGATGGACGGGTTCGAGGGAAACAATGGAGTCATTATCCTTGCCGCGACGAACCGGCCGGAATCGCTAGACCCCGCGCTTTTGCGTCCGGGACGGTTTGACCGCCGGGTTCCGGTGGAACTTCCAGACTTAAAGGGAAGAGAAGAAATCCTGAAAGTTCATGCAAAGAAAATCAAAGTGGCGGACAATGTCGATTTCAACAAAATAGCCCGTATGGCATCCGGCGCATCCGGTGCAGAGCTGGCAAACATCATCAATGAGGCAGCGCTTCGTGCCGTGCGCGATGGAAGAAAATTTGCCTCACAGGCCGACCTGGAGGAAAGCATTGAAGTTGTCATCGCCGGGTATCAGAAGAAAAATGCGATTCTGACCGATGCGGAGAAGAGAATTGTTGCCTACCACGAGATTGGACATGCGCTGGTTGCCGCAAAGCAGAGCAATTCCGCGCCGGTTCAGAAAATTACAATTGTCCCGAGAACGTCAGGCGCGCTCGGATACACCATGCAGGTAGAAGAGGGAAATCACTATCTGATGACAAAAGAGGAGATTGAAAATAAAATCGCAACGTATACCGGCGGACGTGCCGCAGAGGAAATCGCATTTGGATCTGTCACAACCGGCGCCTCCAATGACATTGAACAGGCGACAAAACTGGCCCGGGCGATGATTACCCGCTACGGAATGACCAAAGAGTTCGATATGGTGGCAATGGAGACAGTGACAAACCAGTACCTTGGCGGAGACACATCCCTCTCCTGCTCCGCGCAGACGCAGACAGAAATTGACCGCAAAGTTGTGGAGCTGGTGAAAAAACAGCACATCAAAGCGGCTCAGATTCTTCTGGAGAACAGAGAAAAATTGGACGAGCTGGCGGCATTCCTCTATGAGAAGGAAACCATCACAGGCGAGGAATTTATGCGTATTTTAAATTCCTGACAGTGATTACAGTGGCTTTGGCCGCCCCGCTTACCAGCGGATGTTTGTCGGCTTGCCCTTTAAAAAAGAAATCAGCTCCTTTTCCTGTGTGCGGCTCATATGTTCCCGGAGAACAAGAATCGACTGGTGACGATCGGTTCGCAGCAGGAAGGCGCTTCTTGTCTTCTGGATGCGGACAAGAGCCTCATACGGATACGTCAGAGCAAAACCGGAAGTATTGGTCGTTATTGTAATGTCCTCATCCGAAAAAGAAACCGTATAACGGATGGATTCCGCCCCGGATGCCGCCTTCATCTTGGCAAAGTCATGCCGGGCCCGGGATCCGACGACGCAGGTGCGCACAAACCCGGCGGCAAGAAAAAGAAAGGCGAATAAAAATCCTGCCGCGGCCCGAAGCGGGCGTTCGGCCTGGAAATTGTCAAACGAAAAATTGAGACATAAGACGACACATCCCCACCACACATAGGAGCGCAAGGGCGTGATGTCTGCGTGAATTTTCCGATAGACTTCCTGATTGAGTGTTCCGGATATAGAAAACATTGCAAAATCCTCCGTAGAAAAGTTCTTCTGTGTCAAAAAGAGCGTCACGAAACGATGTCTGGGGCAGAACAAACGCTGACCCCGGATATAGCATATCACAATGGCATATAAATTTCAATCACAATCAAGCTGCATTCCGGTAAAGAAGCGGTATGCAGCACCCACAGGCTGCAGCCAATGGTTGCGCACCCGTTTCCGCAGAAAGGAGAGAGTACAGATGGAAGCATTGGAAATGATAAAAGGCAGGAGAAGTGTCCGGACTTTTGCACCAAGCGGCGTCCCGCACGAAGTGATCGAGGAAATTATCGATGCAGCGCGTTTTTCACCGAGTTGGAAAAACACGCAGATCGTCCGCTACCAGATTATTGAAGACAAGAAAACACAGCAGGAAATCGCCCAGAACTGTGTGATGGGATTTTCCTACAACACAAAGACAATCGCTCAGGCGCCTGTGCTTGTCGTTCTCTCCTATATTACAGGCAGGTCCGGGTTTGAGCGGGACGGCTCTTATACCACATCCAAAAAAGAAGCATGGGAAATGTTTGATGTCGGGATTGTCGCTCAGACCTTTTGTCTGGCCGCCTACGAAAAAGGAGTTGGAACATGCATCATGGGAATTTTTGAAGAGCAGTCCGTTGCGCAGGCCATTCATCTTCCGCCGGATCAGAGGGTGGGAGCGCTGATTGCCGTTGGATATCCGGATCAGAGCCCGGACGCACAGCCGCTGCCTGCTCCCAAAAGAAAAGAAGTGAAGCAACTGATTTCCTATCTGTAACCTGGGCAGGAAAAGCGAAATTCGCAGATCGAAGAGAGAAAAGAGGAAAACGCGATGCCAAAAACCGTATTGCTGTATCAATTGTCAGAAGTACAGAAAGCCCGGCTGACACGGGTCTGTCTGCTGATGAAAATCCGCAGGATCATTGTAGAGCCAAACCAGTATGGGAAATCAATCGGACAACTTCTCGGAAAGGAAACCATCCTGCCGTCCCTGGAAGAATATGCCAGGGCAACCAAAGGGCAGGAAACGATAGATCAGCCAATGCTTGTCATGCAGGGCTTTGACAACGCAAACCTGGATGTATTCCTAAAAGGACTTCGAAACAGCGCAGTCCCCCCGATTGCCCTGAAAGCCATCGTGACACCGGCAAACATATCCTGGACATCACTGCAGCTGTACCGGGAACTGCAAAAAGAACATCTGGCCTTCCAAAAACAGTCAGAAAAAAAACATCCCTCATAAGACGCGGAACCCAAAAAATAAGAAGAAAAACTACTTGAAAATCTTTGGTTTCTATGATACACTCTTAAAAACGCAGGATACCCGAAAAGGCGCTGCTGTATCATAGAGTTTTATATAGCAGCGGGGTAGAAAGCAGCGCTTTGTACCGCCGAACACAGCTTTAATCTGTTGCCAACCGAGAAATGCGTCATTACAAAAGGTTTCGATAGATTATAGACAAAAAAGACGGTACACACAAACGTACCTCTTTTTTTTTGCGCGATAAGCCCGCCAAGCGGCTGACGGGATGAGCAAGACCGGAAGACATTTGGCGGACAGAGCAGCTCTGTCTGCGAGATCTGCAAGATCGGATAGGAAAAAATCGCGCAAAATCGAGAGAATATTGTATTGAATGATAAATCAACGAAAGGAAACGGTGAGATGTAGATGAAGGCATTCCTTATTTTAGAAGACGGTCATGTGTTTACCGGCACTGGTTTTGGCTCTGACAGGGAGATTATCAGTGAGATTGTATTTAACACATCGATGACTGGCTACCTGGAAGTTCTGACAGATCCTTCCTATGCAGGACAGGCTGTGGTCATGACCTACCCTCTGATTGGCAACTATGGAATCTGCCGCCAGGATATGGAGTCGCTGCGGGCATGGCCGGACGGTTATATTGTGAGGGAGCTGTCCCGGATTCCAAGCAATTTCAGAAGTGAGGATACGATCCAGCACTTTCTGGAGGAACAAGACATTCCGGGAATTGCCGGAATTGACACGAGGGCGCTGACAAAAATTCTGCGGGAGAAAGGCACGATGAACGGGATGATTACCCGAAGAGAAGATTTTGTTCTGGAAGATGTCATCGCGCAGTTAAAGCAGTACACCCCGACCGGAGTTGTCCGCAAAGTAACCTGCAACGAGAAATACGTGCTCCCGGGGGAAGGATACCGGGTCGCATTGATGGATTTCGGTGCCAAGAAAAACATTGCCCGCTCTTTGAATGAGCGGGGATGTGAAGTGACTGTATATCCGGCGTATACATCCGCAGAGGAAATCATCGCCTCTCATCCGGACGGCATTATGCTCAGCAATGGCCCCGGCGACCCGAAGGAATGTGTTGAGATCATTCAGGAGCTGAAAAAACTCTACGCAACCGAGATTCCGATTTTTGCCATTTGCCTTGGACATCAGCTGATGGCGCTGGCAAATGGCTGTGATACACATAAAATGAAATATGGACATCGGGGAGGAAATCATCCGGTGAAAGATTTAATGACCGGAAGAACATACATCTCTTCCCAAAACCACGGATATGTGGTGGATACAAGACAGTTGGATCCTGCCGTGGCAGTACCTGCTTTTGTCAACGTCAATGACGGGACAAACGAAGGACTTTCCTACGTTGGAAAAAATATTTTTACGGTGCAGTTCCATCCCGAGGCATGTCCGGGACCTCAGGATTCCAGTTATCTGTTTGATCGCTTCCTGGAGATGATGAAACAATAAAGTCAGATTGCAGATTGTATCGTTGATAATTTTGTGCGCAAAAGGCAGCGCGGAAATGGGGTAAATTATGCCAAAGGATAATCGTATCAAAAAAGTACTTGTCATCGGTTCCGGACCCATTGTCATCGGACAGGCGGCAGAGTTTGACTATGCAGGCACACAGGCGTGTCGATCCCTAAAAGACGAGGGGGTGGAGGTTGTACTGGTCAACTCCAACCCTGCGACCATTATGACAGACAAGCGAATTGCAGATGCTGTATACATTGAGCCATTGACCGTACCGGTTCTGGAGCAGATCATTCGAAAGGAAAAGCCAGACAGCATCCTTCCGACACTCGGGGGACAGGCAGGACTGAACCTGGGAATGGAGCTTGCGGAGAGCGGATTTTTGGAGGCGCATGGCTGCCGGCTGATCGGAACAACGCCGGAGACAATTAAGCGGGCGGAAGACCGGCTTGCCTTTAAACTTGCGATGGAGAAAATCCATGAGCCGGTTGCTGCCTCTCTCGTTGTCGAGAACGTGGAGGACGGCATTGCCTTTTCCAACCGGATTGGATACCCCGTCGTGCTTCGGCCTGCGTACACCCTAGGAGGAAGTGGAGGCGGAATTGCGCACAACGAGGAGCAGCTGATCGAAATTCTCTCCAACGGTCTTCGGCTGAGCCGTGTCGGCCAGGTATTGGTGGAGCGCTGCATTGCCGGCTGGAAGGAAATCGAGTATGAGGTAATGCGGGACTCGATTGGAAATGTGATTACCGTTTGTAACATGGAAAATATCGATCCGGTCGGTGTGCATACCGGAGACAGTATCGTTGTGGCGCCGTCCCAGACGCTTGGAGACAAAGAATATCAGATGCTGCGTACCGCTGCGCTGAACATCATTACCGAGTTGAAGATTACAGGCGGGTGCAATGTTCAGTTTGCACTTCACCCGGAGAGCTTTGAGTACTGTGTCATCGAGGTAAACCCGCGCGTGAGCCGCTCTTCCGCACTGGCATCCAAGGCGACCGGGTATCCGATTGCCAAAGTGGCTGCGAAAATTGCACTCGGATATACGCTGGATGAAATTCCGAATGCCATTACCGGAAAGACATTTGCAAGCTTCGAGCCGATGCTGGACTACTGTGTTGTCAAGTTCCCGCGTCTTCCGTTTGATAAATTCATTCAGGCAAAGCGTACGCTGACAACCCAGATGAAGGCGACGGGAGAGGTTATGGCCATCTGCAGCAACTTTGAGGGCGGACTGATGAAGGCCATCCGATCGCTGGAACAGCACGTAGACAGCCTGATTTATGAAGATTACAGCACAAAAACGGTGGAAGAGATTGTGGAAATGCTAAAGCGGGTTGACGACCGGCGAATTTTCGTCATCGCGGAAGCCATCCGAAAGAAAATTCCATATGAAGTCATTCATGACATTACAAAGATTGATGTCTGGTTTATTGATAAAATTGCCATCCTTGTAGAAATGGAGCAGGCGCTTGCCTCAAAGCCTCTGACGAGAGAGCTTCTTGCCGAGGCCAAACGAATCGAGTTCCCGGACTGCGTCATTGCCAGACTGACCGGAAGAAGCGAGAAAGAGATCCGGACGCTGCGCGAGGACTGGGGAATTACCGCTGCCTTTAAGATGGTAGACACGTGCGCGGCAGAGTTTGCCGCAACGACGCCGTACTACTACTCTGTCTTTGACGGCGAGGACGAGGCAAAAGAGACATCGGGCAAGCTCTATTTTGAACCGCTGACGCCCGAGGATGTCGAAAACATTGTCCGTCTGGAGAAACCGGACGGCGCGGTTGTGCAGTTTGGCGGCCAGACGGCAATCAAGCTGACCGAAGCGCTGATGAAAATGGGCGTTCCGATTCTCGGTACGAGTGCCGCGGATGTCGATGCGGCGGAAGACAGGGAGCTGTTTGACAAAATACTGGAACAATGCTGTATCCCGAGACCGGCAGGACATACGGTCTTTACGTGCCAGGAAGCACTGGATGCGGCACATCAGCTTGGCTATCCGGTACTTGTCCGTCCTTCCTACGTGCTTGGCGGTCAGGGAATGCAGATTGCCATCAATGACGACGATATTACCCAGTTTATTGGCATCATCAACCGCATTGCGCAGGAACATCCAATTCTGGTCGACAAATATCTCCAGGGCAAGGAGATCGAGGTGGACGCGGTGTGCGATGGGGAAGATATTCTGATTCCGGGAATTATGGAGCACATCGAACGTGCGGGAATTCACTCCGGCGACAGCATTTCGGTCTATCCGGCACAGAGCATTACACCGAAGGTAAAGCGTGTGCTTGTGGAATATACGAGAAGGCTGGCCCGCGCTCTTCATGTAAAAGGTTTGATTAACATTCAGTTTATCGTTGCCAATGAGGAAGTCTATGTCATCGAAGTCAATCCGCGCTCTTCCCGGACAGTTCCCTACATCAGTAAGGTGACGGGAATCCCGATTGTGGATTTGGCAGCGGAAGTAATTATTGGAAAGACGATCCGGGAGCTCGGATATGAGCCGGGACTTCAAAGAGAATCGGATTACATCGCCATTAAGATGCCCGTGTTCTCCTTTGAAAAGCTGAGGGGAGCCGACATCGCGCTCGGACCTGAGATGAAATCGACGGGCGAGTGTCTTGGAATTGCAAAGACATTCAATGAGGCGCTCTACAAAGCGTTCCTCGGCGCGGGAATTCAGCTGCCGAAGCATCGGAAAATGATTATTACCGTAAAAGATGCAGACAAAGTGGAGATTGTAGACATTGCAAGGCGGTTTGAGGCGATCGGATATGAAATCTACTCCACAAGGGGAACGGCGAGATACTTAAATGAGCACGGCGTTCACGCCATGCGCGTCAATAAGCTGGAGCAGGATTCCCCGAATCTTCTGGACTTGATTTTGGGACATCAAATCGATCTTGTCATTGACACTCCGAATCAGGGAGCATTAAAAAGTCATGATGGCTTTGTGATCCGCAGAAATGCCATTGAGACGGGCGTGAATGTGTTGACCTCAACCGACACAGCAGCTGCGCTGATTACAAGTCTGGAAAACCGGGACGAACATTTTACTCTGGTAGACATTGCCACGATCGAACCTGTGCCGCACGCGTCTGTGTAAGGAGAAAATGGAAGTCCTATGCGGGTATCTTTTTCGGAAGATATGGCAAAATGATATCAGATTTAAATGAAAAGGGAAAAAGTCGAATCGGGAGAATGGAATGAAACATTGTTTTTTGGGGAAACAGAGGCTGTCTTGGGAACCTTATCTGGATTGGCTTTTCCCTTTTCTCATTTTTTTGCTTCTTCACGACGGAGCAGCGCTTCTGTGCCGCTTCCTGATTGAGACAGCGGCGCCTGCATCGTCGTTTTGGGAGGAGAACCGGATTCTGATCGAATCCGCTTCGGGAAATGCGGCGGCAATTCCATATTTGCTTTATTGGCTCCAAAAGCACCCGCAGCAGCCTGCGCTGCAAGAAAAGAGATGGGGAATCGAGGCCGCTGCCATTGGCGTTTCCCTGTGCATCTGCCTGAACGGATGCCTGATGGTCAGCGGGCTTACAAAGCTGTTTTCAGAGGATTATCAGCAGACGTCAGATGCGCTGTACGGGGGCTGTGCGGCGGTCACAGTTCTGACATCGGCTCTGATTGCACCTGTGACAGAGGAACTTTTGTACAGGGGAATTGTATTCCGGCAGATACGATCCCGCAAAACGTTCTGGGCTGCTGCGCTGGGATCCTCGCTGATTTTTGGAGCCTGCCACATGGCCGTTGTTCAGGGAATCTATGGATTTTTCACTGGCCTGGCGCTGTGTCTTGTCTACGAGAGAAAAAATAAGCTCAAAAGCTGTATTGCGGTTCATATTTTCATGAACGCGGCGAGCATTTGCATAACGCTCGAATTAAACCGCCTACATATTCGGCCAAATGATAGGATGATTGCGGCCTTTGCGATATTTGCTGCGGGATGTCTCTTTTTTCTCCTGCAAAATCACAGAGGCAAAAGGCCGGTGCGACGAAATGTCGTGGATGGCAAAAGAGATGAAGGGAGAAAATATTTTATGAAGTTGTTAACAATAACCGTTCCATGTTACAATTCCGCTGCCTACATGGAAAACTGTATCAATAGTCTTCTTCCAGGAGGAGATGACGTAGAAATTCTGATTGTAGATGACGGTTCTTTCAAAGACAACACCGCTGAGATCGCGGATCGTCTGGAAGCAGAACACCCGGGAATTGTAAAAGCAATTCACAAGGAGAACGGAGGACACGGTTCAGCAGTAAACACGGGAATCGAACACGCCAACGGAATGTTCTTCAAAGTAGTGGACAGCGATGACTGGGTCAACGAGGAGGCATATCGAAAAATATTGGAATTCCTGAGAAGAGTGGTGGAGGAACAGCTTGATTTGGACCTGCTGATTTCCAACTACGTCTACGAGAAAGAAGGCGCCAAAAAGAAGCGTGTCATCCGTTACCCTCATGCGCTTCCGAGTGAACAGTTTTTTACATGGAGCGACATCAAGCGCTTTTTCGTAGGCCAGTATATTTTGATGCACTCTGCAATCTATCGCACAGAACTCCTGCGGGAATGCAAGCTGAAACTTCCGGAGCATTGCTTCTACGTAGACAACATATACGTATATTATCCGCTTCCGTATGTGCAGAGCATGTATTATATGGACGTAAACTTCTATCGATACTACATCGGAAGAAGCGACCAGTCCGTGAATGAAAAAATAATGATTTCCCGCATCGATCAGCAGCTGAAAGTCAATCGAATCATGTTTGAGTCCTATGACCTTACCAAAATCGGGAACCGAAAACTGAGAAACTACATGTACCGTTATCTGGAAATCATCAGTGTAATATCCAGCGTTCTGCTCATGCGCGAAGGATCTCCGGAAAAGCTTCAAATGAAGCAGCAGCTGTGGGATGATATGAAAAAGAGCAACCGGAAGATGTACCGGAAACTTCGGTACTTCATGTTCCTTGGAAGTGCCATCAACGCAAAAGGAAAACTTGCCGGAAAAGCAGCCTTAAAAGCGTACGAGATCTCCCAGAAAATCTTTGGATTCAACTAAACGTTAGAAACATGCGTCACCTGGATTAGAATTGCATTTTTTTTAAAAAATCATTAAAATAGGGTTGACAATCCGGGGGGATTGTTATATACTATGCCTGTGTTCAGACGAGCGATGTTTTCCAGACAGCGATCGGCCGGACGCAGAGAATGGGGTCTTAGCTCAGCTGGGAGAGCATCTGCCTTACAAGCAGAGGGTCACAGGTTCGAGCCCTGTAGGCCCCATTGTGGCGGAATAGCTCAGTTGGCTAGAGCACACGGTTCATACCCGTGGTGTCATGAGTTCAAATCTCTTTTCCGCTATCCAAACCTACCTCCAGCAGGTAGGTTTTTTTTGTGCGATAAACCTGTCAAGCGCATCTTTGGAAGGGCAAGCTTGCTTGCACAGGCAGGGAGCCGCTTGGTATGTGAAATCGCAGTGCGACTTACTCGAAGAATTCCTTAAATTTATAAAGAAATTCATAAGAATTTTAAATCCTCTTGAGTGTTGAAGAACCTTATGGTATGATGAGATCAGAGTCAGAAGCATGACTCTGGAGCAGGAAAACAAAGAGAGCATAAGGGAAAAAAGGAGACCCGTGAAGGGAAAAGGAAATGTCTGAAAGAGGATGTTTGTTTATGCAAAATATAAAAAAAGTAATTCAAAAATACGGCCATATATGGACAGCACTGTACTTGCCGTGTTATCTTGTCTGGTTTTGTTGGCTGGAACAAAATGTAAAAAGCGGATACAAGATCATCCACTGCGCGATAGATGACTATATTCCATTCTGTGAATATTTCATTGTCCCGTATCTGCTTTGGTTTTTGATCATTCCCGCTATGTGGCTGTATCTGTTTTTCCAAAACAAGAAAGAATTCTATCAGTATATTATGTTCTTGTACAGCGGAATGACCCTATCTCTGTTGATTTGTACCATATTCCCGAATGGCCAGGATATGAGGCCGATTTTTAATTCGGATAAAAATATTTTTACACAATGGATTCACATTCTGTATGACGCCGATACTTCGACCAATGTGTTTCCGAGCATTCATGTTTACAATTCTCTGGCTTTTTATATTGCTGTGAAACGGAATGCATTTTTGAGTCAGTTCCGGGCGGTTCGCGTTGGAAGCCTGATTCTGACCGTTTCTATCTGTCTGGCAACGGTCTTTTTAAAGCAGCATTCCATTTTGGACGGAGTGGGCGCCTTTGTTTTGGCACTCTTTTTGTACAATCTTGTCTATGTAAGACCAGAGAGAAGTCCTTCCGTGTTGAAAAATGTCAAGACACGCCAAAGAACAGTGCGAGATCGTCTCTTTTCCTGAAAAATTCATAAATTGTTTATCGCTTTTCCGCAAATACTGTGTTATAATGGGATCGATTATAGAAATGATTCGGTCTGAGTGGACAGCAACTGGGGAAGGAAGGATGAGATGTTATTTTTCATTGTGAACCCAAATTCAGGAGGGGGGCGTGGTTCTAGAATTTGGGGAAAAATAAAGGCATATCTGGATCAGAGACAGATTGCGTATCAGCTGTATCTGACAGAAAAAATCGGGCAGGCGCGCGAGCTCTCTGCCCGAATTACGGCGGAGTGCCGGGACAAAAAGGAGCGAATCGTGGTCGTTGTCGGCGGTGACGGGACACTGAATGAGGTCGTGGACGGATTTCGGATGCTTTCTCCGTACGCTGCCCTGTCCTACATTCCTGCGGGGAGCGGAAACGATTTTGCGCGCAGCATGAAAATTTCCCGCAATCCAATCACAGCCATCCAAGGAGTTCTGGAGAATCCGAAGGTTCGCTATGTCGACTATGGAGTGGTTTGCGCCGGAAGAGAGGAAGTCACAAACCGGCGTTTTTGCGTCAGCTGCGGCATTGGATTCGACGGAGCCATCTGTCATGTCCTTCTTCACTCCAGAGTTCGCAGCTGGATGAAGCGGATGCATCTGAGTCGGATGGGGTATGTAATCATCGGGCTTCGGCAGATCTGCCGAAGTCAGCCGGTGGCAGGAACGATCGTTCTGGACAATGACAAGAAAATTGTCCTGAAAAAAGTCTGGTTTGCCTCCGCACACATTCACCCATACGAAGGCGGAGGATTTTGCATGGCTCCCGCCGCAGATTATCGCGATGGGAAACTGGAACTGTGTATTGTCCATGGCATTGGGCGTGTAAGACTTGCCTTTGTGATGGTGATGGCACTCTTCGCGGGAAAGCATGTTTCCCTGAAAGGAATCAGCCGCTATTCCTGTCGGGAAGCAGTCTTTCAGATGAAGGAACCGATGGCGGTGCATACCGATGGGGAATCCTACTATATGCAGACCGATATGACCGTCACCTGTATGGGGCAGAAGCTGAAATTTATTTAGCAAACGTGCAGAAAGGAAGAGCTTATGCGGATTGGAATGGGATATGATGTGCATCGCCTGATAGAAGGGCGTCCGCTCATCCTTGGGGGAATTTCCATCCCCTATGAAAAAGGACTGCTTGGGCATTCGGATGCGGATGTTGTCATTCATGCCATTATGGATGCACTTTTGGGCGCAGCATCTCTGGGAGATATCGGGAAGCATTTCCCGGACACAGACCCGGCATATCGGGGAATTTCCAGCCTCGCGCTCCTTCAAAACGTTGGAACCTTGCTCCGGGAAAACAATTTTACCGTCGGGAACATAGATGCCACCATCGTTGCCCAGCGGCCAAAGCTGTCTCCCTACCGGGAACAGATGACAGAACAGATTGCAAACACACTCGGAATTTCCCAAAACCGTGTCAGCATCAAAGCGACAACCGAGGAAGGCCTTGGATTTACCGGAACAGGAGAAGGAATCTCTGCTTATGCGGTATGCCTTCTCGAAGAAATCGCCGCGCCCGTTTAAGAAACAGACAAACAAAACCCCGTCCTCTGCAGGGGAAGAGAAAAAAACTTGACAAATCAGAAAAGTTCTCATATGATATAGCATAGAGGTCAGAAAACCATCTGACCCCTGGTATCCTGTCAGAGCGGAACAGTGCTTCCGGATCAGACAGTCATTTGTCCCTGACACCATCAAAAAATGAAAAAGAAAAATGCTTGGAACGAAAAAGTACTATGACAGCAAGCTTCAGAGAGAAAACACCGCAGGCTGGAAGTGTTTTTAGTAGATGGCCATAGGAAGTGCATTCGGGAGCAGATTCGGTGAACAGAAAATCGAGTACAACTCGAAACCCTTCTCTAAGCCGGATCCGGTAAACACCGTTATCCGTTCATAAGGGAAGGCTATATCTCAACCGAAACAGCCTTAAATAGAGTGGAACCGCGGAAAAATTCGTCTCTTACACAGCATAAGAGGCGAATTTTTTGTGCGATAAGCCTGTCAAGCGCATCTTTGGAAGGGCAAGCTTTCTTGCACAGACAAAGATGCATTTGACAGGCAACGGTCAGCGAGCAGCGGAAGCTGTGAGCTGAGCGATAA
>CASGAH010000033.1 GCA_949299375.1 uncultured Eubacteriales bacterium
GGAAAAATAGCTGTTTTCCGACAAGGACAGCTGGGACTCATTGATCAATGCCCCGTAGATGACGATATCCTTGCGGCTTTCCCGGTACGAGATCGCCCAGGAGATGATGAGAAACGTCAGTGCGGCAATGGCAAGAATGGGCCATTTATAATATTCCCAGAGATACCATGCGATTTCCTTTGGAGAAAGTTTTTTGAGTTTGTTCCATTCGCTTTTCGGGGTATCTTTTTCCCATAGTGTAGACATATTTTCTCCTTCCTGCCGCCCAATCCGTTCCGGGCGGTTTTGCCGTCTTTCCCTGCCCGGTTGCATTGTGCGGGAAGACTCTCCCGTATTATAGCACAACAATCGGGGGAAGAGGTCAGAAAAATAAGAGAAATCTCTAAAAAAAGCGTAAAGCGTTTGCCTGGGGGGGGAAGGAGAATCCCCCGGCAAAGTGGCCGGGGGGTTCTGGGTGTATGTAAAAATTAAGGGGAAGCAAAACAAGAAAAAAAACGCCAGAGAGATCCAACCTGATCTGTTCTGACGCCATTGTCCGAATCCTGTGATGAAAAAAGCGTATCATCAAGGACAAGATCAGTATAAACCGCAGCGCGCAAAATGTCAAGCCCAAAATGAGAAAAAACTTTATTTTTTTCAAAAAAGAGCGTGCAAAACTACAGAAAAATAAATTGATACCAGCGATATATGTCAAAAAGAGCGAAGGAAACTTAATAAAATAAAGCAGAAGGAAAAACGCAGCTTTTTGGCATATTTGCGCGGACGGGGAATATACTAATAGAGCCAGCCGTTTGGGCAGAATGGCCGGAAAGAGAACAAGGCATCCAATCATTTGGCGCAGGCAGGAGGAAATGGCGATGGAATTGAAAAAGAAACGGATACATATGAACCGGCTGAAAGGAAAGGCGATGGCGCAGGCCACGCTGGATGAGGACTTTAATTTGCCGGAGCAAAAAGAAGACCTGGCCCATATCATTATGAGCCAGGCCGATACCATCGGGGAGTCGGTTAAGGCGATGGACGGCAAGGCCATTTTAAAGGGAAAAGTGGCGTTTGAAATCCTATATGCTTCAGAAAGCGGCGCCGCGGAAACGTACAGCGGCGTCATCCACCTGGAGGAAACGATCTATTTTGAGGGACTTTCGGCGGGGGATGATGTGCGGGCGAGACTGGAACTGGAGGATATGACCGTTTCGCTCGTCAATCCGCGAAAATTAAGAGTAAACGGCGTTGTCAATCTGGAACTTACGGCGGAACGCCTCTACGAGGAGGCGGCGGGAAGCGAGATTGAAGGGGAAGACACCATTCAGACATGCCTCAAAGAACTGGATGTCGTGCAGATCAAAGTACAGAAAAAGGACACGTTCCGGATCCGGGAGGAAATTGAAATCTCCGGAAATAAGCCAAACATTGCGAAGCTTCTCTGGAGGGGTGTGCAGCTTCGCAGCATAGAATGCCGTCCTCTGGACGGAAAACTCAGCATCCGGGGGGAAGCGCTTGTCTTTGTCATCTATGCGGGCGAGGAAGCCAACATCCCGATGCAGTGGATGGAGCAGGCGATTTCATTTGGCGGAGAGGTGGAAGTGCCAAACGGGGAGGCCGGAATGGTTTGCCTGTGCGCCATTCAGATGATCCACAAGGAAATGGAGGCAAAACCGGACTATGACGGGGAAAACCGGATTATTGCGCTGGATCTTGTGCTGGAACTGGACCTGAAACTGTACGCGGAAGAGCGAATTTCGATCTTAAGTGACGCATACTCTCCGGTAAAGGAAGTTGTGCTGCAGTGCGGGGAGGCGCATTTTCAAAAACTTCTCATAAAAAACAGCGCCAAGTGCAGGATTGTCGACAAAATAACGATGGATCAGCCGGAGAAAATACTGCAGATCTGTCATTCCACAGGCGTGATCCGCATGGACCGGACGGAGGTGGTCAGAGACGGGCTGAAAATAGAAGGGGTTTTGGATGTGACCATACTGTATATGTCTGCCAATGACAAAAGTCCATTGCAGTCGTTTACCGGTTCGATTCCGTTCTCCTATGTGGCGGAGGCGAACGGAATCCAGGAAGACGATTTCTGGCAGATTGCCCCGGCACTGGAACAGCTGACCTGTGTGATGCTCGGGAACAATGAGGTTGAGGTGCGGGCATCCCTCCTGCTGGAACTTCTTGTCCTGGAAAAACTGGAGGAGTCCATCCTGACAGGGCTGTCGGTGCAGCCGATTGCTCCGGAAAAGCTGGACGCCATTGCGGGCATAACCGGTTATCTTGTAAAACCGGGAGATACGCTCTGGGGGATTGCAAGGCAGTTCTACACGACGGCGGACGCCATTCGGGAGAGCAATGCGCTGCTGTCGGACCGCCTCAAAGGCGGGGAACGCCTCATTCTGATCCGACAGGGCGAGGTGCTGTGATCCGGCCGGAAAAAATTCCGGAACGAGACGGCATTCCGGCGCATATGCTATCAGTGTAGGAGAGAAAATCCGCAATCAGACTTTTCTACAGCAGAATGACCGCTGCTACCCGCGATTGACAGTCTGATGCTTCATATAGAAACGCGCCTGCCGCGGCTGGCGCGCGGTACATAAAGCAAAGACTGTCAGCGGGGCAGAAAGAGGGAGCGTCAGTCTTCCTTTCCGGCCAGATATTTGTTGATCTCTTCTACCAACTCATCGGTATCCATTCCGTGAACAAAACATGCCTCTTCCAGTGTCTCGCCGATGGAGGACGGGCATCCGATGCAGTGCATTCCGCTTGCCATTAAGATGGCGGCAATGCCCATGTCGATTTGAAGAAGTTCTCCGATCATCATTTCTTTATGAATTGTAACAGCCATGTGAAACCTCCATAATAGATTATTGTATTTCAGACGCCGCAGCGTCCGTTCCCATTATAGTACCATTTTACCGGATTGGCAAGCAGTATTTTCGCGCGGAAAAAAGGGCGCCTGCGGGGAAAAACAATCGGCGGGCAATGTCCGAACGCGACAGAAGGAGAAGGTAAAGTGCAATATAATTGGTGCAAAATTTTGATTATTTTATTCAAAATAGACAATAAAAAGAGAGTTCAAAGCGATAAAACAGGAATCGTTCCTGTTTATGTACTGTAAAAAGTACAAGAAATTCGAGGCTTTCCCCTTGACTCCAGAAGAAGAATTTCATATAATAGAGGCATAGAAATGAATTCTATCCAATCAAGAACAGGATCAACAGGAGGAATAAAAAATGAGAAACGAATGGACCGGTTTTACCGGGGGAAAGTGGGAGAGTGAAATCAACGTCAGAGATTTCATCCAGAAGAACTATACTCCGTATGATGGCGGAGAAGAGTTCCTTGCCGGTCCCACAGAGGCAACCAATCAATTATGGGCACAGGTTATGGACCTGACGCTGCAGGAGAGAGCCGCAGGCGGCGTGCTGGATATGGACACCAAGGTTCCGTCTACGATTGTTTCCCATGGTCCGGGCTATCTGAACAAAGATCTGGAGACGATCGTTGGCTTCCAGACAGACAAGCCGTTTAAGCGTTCCCTGCAGCCTTACGGCGGTATCCGTATGGCAGTACAGGCCTGCAGAGACAACGGATATGAAGTGGATCCTGAGATCGTTGAGTTCTTTACCGTACACAGAAAGACACACAATGCAGGTGTATTCGACGCATACACTCCGGCAATGAGAGCATGCCGTTCTTCCCACATCATCACGGGTCTTCCGGATGCCTACGGACGCGGACGTATCATTGGAGACTATCGCCGTGTTGCTCTGTACGGAATTGACAGACTGATCGAAGACAAGCAGGCACAGAAGGACGGAACACCGGAGGTTATGACCGACGATGTTATCCGCGCAAGAGAAGAGTTTTCCGAGCAGATCAATGCGCTGAAGCAGTTAAAGCAGATGGCAGCTTCCTATGGATTTGACATTTCCAAGCCTGCAACAGACGTAAAGGAAGCCATTCAGTGGACATACTTTGCATACCTGGCAGCTGTTAAGGAGCAAAACGGTGCTGCAATGTCCCTTGGCCGTACCTCTACCTTTATCGACTGCTACGCAGAGAGAGACCTTGCAAGCGGAAAGTACACAGAGGAACAGATTCAGGAGTTCGTTGACCACTTCATTATGAAGCTGCGTCTCGTGAAGTTCGCTCGTACACCGGAATACAACGCACTGTTCTCCGGCGACCCGCAGTGGGTAACCGAGTCCATCGCCGGTGTCGGCATTGACGGACGTCACATGGTAACGAAGATGTCCTTCCGTTACCTGCACACACTGGAGAACCTGGGAACCGCTCCGGAACCAAACCTGACCGTACTGTGGTCCACCAGACTTCCGCAGGAATTCAAGAGATACTGTGCGAAGATCTCCATCTCCACATCTTCCATTCAGTATGAGAACGACGATTTGATGAGAGTGACACACGGCGATGATTATGCAATCGCTTGCTGCGTATCCTCCATGAGAGTCGGCAAGGAGATGCAGTTCTTTGGCGCTCGTGCAAACCTTGCAAAATGTCTTCTGTATGCCATCAACGGCGGTGTAGACGAGAAGACGAGAAAGCAGGTTGGTCCGAAGTTCCGTCCGGTAGAAGGCGATTATCTGGACTACGACGATGTATGGGCAAAATACTGCGATATGATGAAGTGGCTGGCAGGAATTTATGTAAACTCCCTGAACATCATTCACTATATGCATGACAAGTATTGCTATGAGAAGATTCAGATGGCGCTTCACGATGCAACCGTTAAGAGATATTTCGCAACGGGAATTGCAGGTCTGTCTGTTGTTGCAGACTCCCTGTCCGCAATGAAGTATGCAAAGGTAAAGGTAATCAGAGATGAGACCGGATTCATCACCGATTATGAGGTAGAAGGTGACTTCCCGAAATATGGAAATGATGATGACCGCGTTGACGAGCTGGCAGTTAATTTGGTAAAAGTATTCATGGGTTACATCCGTCAGAACCACTGCTACAGAGGCGGTGTTCCGACAACGTCGATCCTGACCATCACCTCCAACGTTGTATACGGTACCGCAACCGGAAATACACCGGATGGAAGACGCGCAGGACAGCCGTTTGCTCCGGGCGCAAACCCGCTGCACGGACGTGACAAGAGCGGAGCTGTTGCTTCCCTCTCTTCCGTTGCAAAACTTCCATTCAATGAAGCGCAGGATGGTATTTCCAACACATTCTCCATCATTCCGGGAGCGCTTGGAAAGGAAGACCGGGTATTTGCAGGAGATCTGGAAGTGTAACAACAAGGGAATGCTTCGTTAGGAGGCAGAGCGATGAACGAGAAGAAGATCGATGATCTTGTTGCGATGTTGGATGAATTTATGAGCAATGGCGGGGGACACTTCAATGTCTCCAGCCAGGGCGCAGATGCAGAGGATACGAGCAAGCATGTGACGACGATGGGCAGCCTGGACTGCGCAAGCGGCAACATGGCTTGCCGTGTTCCGACACTTCATGTCGGAATAGACGATGAGGAGGAGAAGGAATAAATCGGAGTCTATCCATCGGATGTCTATCCGATTCGGATAGACATCCGATAATACACCACACACCGATTGGAGCAAGTATTCGGCCGTATGTTACCCCTCAGAAAAGATAGAATAGGAGGAAGACTCGATGGGAACAAATACACAGCAGGTTGACAACCTGGTAAATATGTTGGATGGATATGTAGAAAAAGGCGGACATCATCTGAATGTTAATGTATTCAACCGGGATACATTGATTGATGCACAGGCACATCCAGAGAAGTATCCGCAGCTGACCGTTCGGGTATCCGGATATGCGGTAAACTTTGTAAAGCTGACAAAGCAGCAGCAGGATGACGTAATATCCAGAACATTCCATGAATCTATGTGACAATGTAGCAGCTGCAGCATGAGACAGATAGATTGAAATGACGTGATCGTTCACTTGGGGGCTGATACAGGGGGAGTTTGTTCAACTGTATCAGCCTTTGTCATTGCAGGATACAAAAAGAGGAGGTGTTATTATGGACGGACGCATTCATTCCCTGGAGTCGTTCGGCACAGTCGACGGACCAGGAACGCGTTTTGTTGTATTTGTACAGGGATGTCCGATGCGGTGTCTCTACTGTCACAATCCGGACACATGGAAACCGGATGGCGGAACCGTGATGTCGGTGGAACAGATTATGAAGGAATTTGACAAGAAGAAGGAGTTTTACCGGCATGGAGGTCTCACCGTCACAGGAGGAGAACCGCTGATGCAGATCGACTTCGTGACAGAATTGTTTGAGGCCTGCAAAAAGAAAGGGATTCATACATGCCTGGACAGCTCCGGAATTATGTTTCAGCCGGAAAATCCGGAGAGGATGAAAAAATTCGATCGTCTCGTTGCCTCGACCGATCTTGTGATGCTGGACATCAAACACATCGACGAGGAGGAGCACAAGAAACTGACCTCCCACTCCAACAAAGAGATTTTGGCATTTGCCCGCTATCTCGACCGCAAGGGAGTGGAGATCTGGATTCGCCATGTCGTTGTTCCGGGCATTACGTTTGAGGAAAAATATTTGACTCGTCTTGGCGCATTTATGGCGGAATTGAAAAACGTAAAAGCGCTGGATGTGCTGCCCTACCATACGATGGGTGTTGTCAAGTATGAAAATCTCGGGATGGATTATCCGCTGAAGGGTGTGAAACCGTTAAGCCAGGAAGATGCCATCCGGGCAAGAGAAATCATCCTGAAGGAGTTCCGCAGATGCCGTGCCGAGCAGCACCATAAGGAAGGCTGATGTGAGAATGGCCTGGCCGGGATTTGAGGATATTGGGATCAAAATACCTTTTGCTTCCAACATCATTTGATATTGCAATCAGGATGAAATTGTGGTAAAATAAAGCTGCGCGGAGAAGAAACGTCCGCGCAGTCTGAACGAGGCAGAGGTCAGAATTCGGTGTGAAACCGGCATTCGCGCCGCTGCGGAGGGAGAGAATGCTCACAGAGCGGGCTGCGCCGCCAAACATGCCGGGCAGGAGAACGCCAGGAGAGATACCCGACAATCCGAAAGAGAGATTGGAGTCGGCAGTCTGTCCGCCCGACGAAAGGAACAGAGCGCCGCTCGTCCGCAGATGGGAGTGTTTTTCCGTCAGATGGAATTTTAAGAAAGGAAAAGCCGCCAGACGGGGGGGATGATCCGAGGCAGCAGTGCATGCAGAAGAAGCTGCGCTCGGCGAAGGATGACCGCAAAGTGGATTGGGACGGACAAGCAGGGTATCGCTTTTGCTCCTCACACAGTCAGGAGAGATTCCGGCGGGCATATGGGAACCTGCATCTGGAGCGGCAGGGAGTGTAGTATGGCATATGTAATTCACGAGGGATGTGTAGAATGTGGAGCTTGCGCAGCACAATGTCCAGTGGGCGCAATTTCTGAGGGAGAAGGAACTTATGTAATCGATCCAAACGAATGTATCGAGTGCGGAGCCTGCGCAGCACAATGTCCGATGGAAGTAATTTCTGAAGAATAATTCTGTGAGAGAAACGAACGGATACATAATGACCCCGGAGAGGGATGGCAAGTCGGCTGTCACCTTTTCGGGGTCTTTTTCGGCTTGAGGGATGTGTGGGAAATCGGAGAACTCGTCCGGGAGCTGCCTGTCGCAGCAAGGGGGAAAAACGAAAGATTCGTCGATTGGTTTTTCGTGCAAAAGCGAGGAGGAAAAGCTATACTTTGACATAAGGACATGAAACCGGGAGGAGAGACTGGCCGGAGACAGGAATGAAGAAGGGACAGGGGGAACTTAGATGGACGAGACGAGGTATAGCATTTCGGATGCCGCAAAACAAGTCAATGTGGAAGCGCATGTGCTTCGCTACTGGGAGGAAGAGCTGGAGCTGAATATCCCCCGGAATGAACTGGGACACCGATACTACACAGAAGATACCATTCACATGTTTGATCAGGTAAAACAGCTGAAAGAGTACGGATATCAGCTCAAAGCAATCAAGATGATTCTTCCCCGACTGAAAGAGATGGACGAGAGCGAATTTCACTTTCTGAGGGTTCTCTCGGATGAAATGAACCGGAGGGCATCCGAGGGGGAGGAGATGGAGAAAGAGACGGCACCCGCCAATGTAATTCAGCTGAATGTGGCGGAACATCTTCCGGAGCAGAATGAGAAGATGGAGCAGTTTCAGCAGATTATGACAGAAGTGCTGAGAAAAGCCATTGTCCAGTCGAAAGAAGAGATTGTGGAGGAGATCAGTGAAAACATTGGAAACCGGGTGTCAGAGAGAATGCTCAAAGAGATGGATTATGAGATGCGCAGACGGGAAGAGCAGGAGGAAGAGCATTTTCGAAAGCTGGATGCGGCGATCCGCCAATACCAGGGGGGCGGGGCGGAGGCGGCAGCGGCTGGAAGAAAGAAAAAAAAGAGGGCGAGAAAAAGCTTTTGGAAACCATACCGTGACCAGGGATCGTTTCTGTAAAAGGGGAAATCGGGAGCGGCACGAGGCCGCTCCCGATCCGATGTGTCAGCCGATGGGCATTGTGGCCAGATAGTTGAACATACAGATGAAGTGACAGAAACTGCCGCCCATCACAAACAGATGGAACAGTTCATGGGAGCCAAAGTGCGGGAAGCGGGCGCGAAATACCGGAAACTTCATCGCATAAATGACACCGCCGATCGTATAGATGATGCCGCCTGCCAAAAGCCATCCGAAGGCGGCGCCGGGCAGAGCATTTAAAATCTGGGTGAAGGCCAGCACACAGGTCCATCCCATTGCAATGTAGAGGACGGAGGAAACCCATTTGGGACACATAATCCAGAACATTTTGACAAGAATGCCGACCAGAGCAAGCGACCATACGAGAGCCAAAAGCGGATAACCGACCGAAGGCTTTAAGGCAATCATGCAGACCGGCGTGTAGCTTCCGGCGATCAGGACAAAGATCATCATATGGTCCATTCGCTTTAAAAATTTGTTTCCCTTCGGGGAAAGATTGAACGTGTGGTAGACGGTGCTGGCTGCGTAAAGCAAAATCATGCTGACAATAAAGATGGAGAGAGAAATCAGATGGATCCGATCCGGATTCTGCGCCGCCTTCAGAAGCAGCGGTGTGGCGGAAAAGAGAGCCATCAGCATACCAATCAAATGCGTCAATGCGCTTCCGGGATCTTTTGCGTTCTTCATACATACCTCATTTCTGCACGAATGTGCGTTAAGTGTTATTGGTTATTGCATCATGTAGTTTTAAAAACTATGTGATACGGATATTATATAACACTCTTCCCGAAAATGCAAGGGGGAAGAAAAAGAAAAATAAAAAAGTTGACAGTGGGGGGAGAAACTGCTACACTGAAATCCATGCGCTTTCGAGCAGGAAAAAAGCGACAGGAAAAATGTCTGGATAAAATGGAGAGAGAAGATGGAAAGTATCAGATTTGAAGAGCTGGGAATCACAGAGCCGATTTTGCGCGCGGTAAAAGACATGGGATTTGAGGAGGCAACCCCCATTCAGGGGCAGGCGATTCCGCTTCAAAAACAGGGAGCGGACGTCATCGGACAGGCACAGACCGGAACCGGAAAGACAGCGGCATTCGGAATTCCCCTTCTGGAAAAGATTGATCCGGAAAACCGGAAAACACAGGGCATTATTTTGTGCCCGACGAGAGAACTGGCCATCCAGGTAGCGGAAGAACTTCGAAAGCTGGCAAAATATATGCAGGGTGTCAAAGTACTCCCCATCTATGGCGGACAGGACATGAGGACACAGATCCGCTCGCTCAAAGGCGGTGTCGAGATTGTCGTGGGAACACCCGGCCGCGTGATGGATCATATGCGGCGCCGCACACTGAAACTGGATGATGTACACACCGTCGTGCTGGACGAGGCGGACGAGATGCTGGACATGGGATTTATTGAGGACATTGAGACGATTCTTGCACAAGCCCCAGGCGAGCGGCAGACGGTCCTGTTTTCCGCCACGATGCCGGAGGAGATCCAGGAGATCGCCCGCAAATTTCAGCGGGATCCGAAATTGGTCCGGGTGCTGAAAAAGGAGCTGACCGTACCGGCGATTGAGCAATACTACTACATGGTAAAACAGAAAGACAAACTGGAAGTGCTGTGCCGGTTGCTGGATATGTACAATCCGAAGCTCTCCCTCGTCTTTTGCAATACAAAGAAGCAGGTGGACGACCTTGTTGTCGGCCTTCAGGGAAGAGGATATTTCGCGGAGGGGCTCCACGGGGACCTCAAGCAAAATCTAAGAGATCGGGTGATGCTTGGATTTCGAAGCGGACATACCGACATTCTGGTGGCGACAGATGTGGCGGCAAGAGGAATCGATGTGGACGATGTGGAGGCAGTCTTTAATTATGACATTCCGCAGGATGAAGAATATTATGTTCACCGGATCGGGCGTACCGGACGCGCGGGCAGAGAAGGCCTTGCCTTTAGTTTTGTGGTAGGAAGGGAGATTTACAAGTTAAAAGACATTCAGCGCTACTGCAGGACGAAAATTCAGGAGCGCCGGATTCCTTCCGTCAGCGATGTGAGCCGCGTCAAGACAGATCTGATTTTGCGGCGGATGGAAGAGACGATTGCCCAGGAAGATCTGGGGAAATTTGTGAAAATCATTGAGGGAAAAATGGACGGCGGCGAGTACTCTACGCTGGAACTGGCCGCAGCATTTCTGAAAACGTTCCTTGGAGAAGAGGGAGAGGAGATTGACGAGTCCCCGGTCGGAGCGACGGGGCGCTCGGAGAGAAGAGGCGGAAGGCGCGACCATGATCGGGATCATGACCGCGACCGTGACGATTCCTCCGAAGGCATGGTGCGCCTGTTTGTCAATCTTGGGAAAAACATGGGAATCCGCCCGGGCGATATTGTAGGCGCCATTGCCGGAGAGTCCGGAATCCCGGGGAGACTGATTGGAAGCATTGATATGTATGACCGCTATACTTTTGTGGAGGTGCCGAAAGATCAGGTGAATACAGTGCTGCGCGGGATGAAGAATTGCAAGATCAAAGGGAAGCCGATTAGTGTAGAACGCGCAAATGTGAGGAAATAGTTGTATGTTTTGTTGTGCATAACTTGTAAGAGATCGGGGAAAATGCTTGCGGTTTTTGGCGATCTGCTATATGATGAAAAAAAGAATGAAAAAGGAGGAAATGCACAATGAAACAAAACCGATGGGCGATGTTTTTGGCGGTCTGCTTTTTGCTGTCGTGCTTGATGGCAGGGACGCGGACAATGGCGGCGACCGAAGGGGCTTCTAAGACGACGGAGGTGCGGGGCATCTCTGTCACACTCGAGACGGATAAGACGGAGTATCAGGCCGGGGAAGAGATTTTATTTACGATAACCATTTATAACAACAGCACGCACTACAATATGGCGGGAAGTGAGCTAAACTTTACTTACTCGGAGGGACTGGAACTGACAGAGGACTCGGTCGTTCCGACGAAAATCCAGGCCATGAAATCCGGAGCGAGCAAGGTGATTCGCGGAACGCTTGTGGGAAGCGAGCAGGTGTTCGGAACAGCATCCGATTCGCAGGATTCGACCGCAGAAAGTTCGGACGTTCCCTCTTCGGCGGATCCGGAAACACGCACGCCTGACATCTGGACGGCGGTGATGATTGCGGAGGCGGCTGCTGTCATCGGGATTGTGACGGTGACAGCCGTAATCTGCCATAAGCGAAAGAAAAAGAGAAAAAACAAGCTGTTTTTGCTGCTGCTTCTCGTCCCGGCGACGGGTCTTGCGGCGATGGTGTCGCTGCAGAGTCCGGCATGGGCTGCCAGCGGTCAGGCAAGCACAGCGCCTTATGTCTATGTGAATTATGCGGGGCAGGAAGTTTCGATTCGCGCTTCCTTCCAGATGTCGCTGACGCAGAAGTCACTGGAACTGGAGGAGGACCAGAAGACAACCTATGCGAGAGTGACTTGTCACGACCCGTCTGTCTTTCTGGACAGAGACGGGAAGTATTACATTTTCGGAAGTTTTCTGGCATCGGCGCAGTCGGATGATCTGATCCACTGGACAAGCATAGATGCTGCGGTACAGGGAAGCTTTACCGAGGAAGAGAAGGAAAAGATTCGGGCATGGAACGAAGAACTGGACGGGAAGGCGTGGAACGACTATCTCTGGGCGCCGGATATTATCTACAATGAACAGATGGGCAAATACTGCATGTATCTGAGTGCTGACGGGGAACACTGGAAGTCCAACATCGTTTTGCTCACGGCAGACAGCGTACAGGGGCCGTATACTTATGTGGATACGGTCGTATACTCCGGATTCACAGAGGAGACGTACGCCCAGACCGACGTGGGGCGCGTGACCGGGGAGGCTTCGATCCCGCAGCGGTATGTGACAAACGGGGTAACGGCAGGAAACTGGGGGGACAAATGGCCAAACGCCATTGACCCGTGTGTGTTCTACGACGATGAGGGGAATTTATGGATGTCGTATGGCTCCTGGTCGGGAGGCATCTTCCTTTTGCAGCTGGACGAGGCGACCGGACTGCGCGATGAAACTGTGACGTATGAGACGGATCTCCACTCGGACGCATATTTCGGGAAAAAGATTGCCGGAGGAATGTATGTGTCCGGAGAAGCCTCCTACATCCAGAAGATTGGCGATTACTATTATCTGTTCATCTCCAATGGAAATCTCGAATCCAACGGCGGATACAATATGCGGATTTTCCGCAGCGAGCGGCCGGATGGAGAGTATGTGGATTTGAAGGGCAACAGCGCATTGTATGACACCTGGGTACAAAATTACAACGGAGGAATCGGCATCCGTCTGATGGGCGGCTATCAGTGGCGCTCGATGGAGATCGGCAATCTGGCACAGGGACATAACTCCGCCATTGTGACAGAAGACGGCAAGGCATATGTCGTGTTCCACACAAGAACGAACAATGGCAGCGAGGGACATTATGTGAAAGTCCATCAGCTGTTCACGACAAAGAACGGATGGATTGTGGCGGCGCCGTATCAGACGAATGGAGAGACGCTGAACGAGCAGGGATACGACCGCTCAGAGCTTGTCGGAGAATATGAGATCATTTTGCACAAGCTCAACATCGATTACCGGAACCGGGAAGTTGTCTATCCGGACTTCATCACGCTGAATGAGGATGGAACGATTACCGGCGAGGCGGAGGGAACGTGGAGCATCGAGGACGGAACCGCCTGGATTGATCTTACGATTGACGGAAACTCCTATACGGGCGTTTTCCTCAAGATGAAGGTTGAAAATACGACGGTAGAGACAATGGTATTTACCGGAATTGGAACGGAAAATCAGCTGACAATATGGGGAAGCAAATCCATTGACTGACCCGCAAAGAAGGCTGCTTGTATTTTTGGCGGCAACTTGTTGCTGTGATTTTGGGAAAATCAGGAGCTGCACCCACAGAATCTGGGGGAGAATCTTAAGGAAATTAAGGAAATAGGCGAACGAATGTGCCAGAAACTTGATAGAATCCGTCGTTTTTTAAGTAAAAATAACGAAATTGCTGTAGGATTAAAATTGGGGTATTGACAAAGATCCAAAATAGCAGTATTATTTAGGCGTTATTTCCAAGCAGTTTCATCTTGGAGGTAATAGGAAAAGATAGGAGGATACTATTATGAAAATGCGCAAACTGGTAGCTTTGCTGTTGGCAGGCGCTATGGTCGTAAGCATGGCAGCATGCGGCAGCTCCAGCAGCTCCGACAGCTCCGACGCCGCTTCAAGCAGCGCTGCAGGAACGGAAGACAGCTCCGCATCTGACGATGGAAGCAGTTCTTCGGTTTCGAACAATGTTGAGCCGTTCGGCCAGGTTATCATCGGCTCTACGACACAGATGAGCGGTGACTGGGAGACCATCTGGACGAACAACGCTTCTGACTATGCCGTATTGAAGATGATCAGCGGCTACAGCACAGTGGCTCAGACGCAGAACGGCGAATATGTATGGGATTATTCTGCTCTGGCAGAAGAACCGACAGCCGTAGTGAATGAAGGCCCTGTAGAAGAAGAGACGGCAGAAGATGGTGAAGCTGCTATCGTCTATGAGGAAGGTTCTGAGACTTGGACATTCAAGATCAAGGAAGACCTCGTATACAACGATGGAACACCGATCACTGCAAGAGACTATGTTTTGTACTTTGCTCTGTTCGCTGCTCCGTTTATCACAGACTTTGAGCTGTCTGGATCCGCAGGACAGATGTATGTTGGCCATGACGCATACAGTGACGGAAGCGCATCTGCTTTCTCCGGTGTTCGTCTTCTTGGCGACTATGAATTCTCCATCACAGTAGCTGCAGAGAACCTGCCATACTACTTTGATAAGATTCTGGTTGGTGCTGATCCATTACCGGTTCATGTATGGCTTCCATCTGACGTTACGGTAGAGGACGACGGACAAGGCGTATACCTGAAGTTCCCGGAAGGAGTAACAGAGGATCAGAAGAGCGCTTATGTGAGGGATAGCATTGAGGCTGCCAGATGGAACTCTGACAACCGTGTCAGCGCTGGTCCTTACACATTGGTAAGCTATGACACTGCTGCTTCCAGCGCAACCTTAAAGGTTAACCCGAATTACGCAGGAAACTTCGAGGGACAAAAGCCAGGCATTGAGACAGTTGTTTATATCATGACAGAGAGCGCAACACAGATGGATCTGTTAAAGCAGGGCGGTGTAGATATCCTGACAGGTCTTGCAGAGGGAAGTGAAATCAAGGCAGCGCTTGACATCGCAGATGAGGGTGGATTCAATACCATCGATTATCCGCGAAATGGTTATGGTAAAGTTACTTTTGTCTGCGACTTCGGTCCGACACAGTTCGTTGAAGTACGTCACGCACTCGCTTACCTGCTGGATCGCAATGAATTTGCCAATACATTCTGTGAAGGCTATGGAAGCGTTGTACATGGTCCATATGGTTTAGGTATGTGGATGTATGAAGAGGCAGAAGAGGAACTGGATGAGCTTCTTGACACATATAATTTCAGCGTAGATCAGGCAGTTGAAGAGCTGAAAGCTGGCGGTTGGGTATACAACGAAGATGGTTCTGATTATGTAGATGGCAGCGAGCTTGTTCGTTACAAGATCGTAACAGAAGAAGAAGCTGCAAATTTTGATAAGTGTGTTACTCTGGAGGATGGCACAATCCTGATGCCGTTGGTTATGGAATGGCTGAGTTCCGAAAATAACTCCGTATCTGAGCTCCTGAAGGTTATGCTGATGGAGGCAAGTACGACAAAGCAGGCCGGTGTTCAGATCAACTGTACAGAAGTTCAGTTCACGGAGCTGCTGAACTACATCTACCGTGATGCTTCTGTTGGCGATAAGTATGCAGTTCCGACATACAACATGTTCAACCTGGCAACTGGATTTACCGCAGCATATGACCAGTCCTATGAATTTACAAGAGATGAAATTCTTCTCTCTTTTGGTTATAACACACCTCGTATCTTCGACGAGGAGTTGGATAACCTGTCCATGGATATGGTATACGGCGTAGATCCGGATGACAGAGACGGATATCTGTCTATCTGGGTAGAGTTTCTGGAGCGTTGGAATGAGCTGCTTCCGGAACTCCCACTGTACTCCAATCAGTATCATGATATCTACAATGATAAGATTCAGAATTACGAAGTAAACTCCTTATGGGATGTTTCTCAGCAGATCATTTACTGCACCGTTACAGAATAATTTAATCTGAAGCAAGAGATCAGATCATAGTAGGGTCAAAAGGAATTTTGATTCGGACATCATAATAACATATTGTGATGAATCACTAAAGGGGGTGGGGCCGTGTCTCCGCCTCTTTTTTTTAAAAAAAGACAATCAGAAAGGACGATGAGGGCGATGTTAAAATATGTACTGAAAAGATTGGTGTATATGGTCTGCGTATTTCTGGTTCTGTCAGCTTTGATGTATTTTTTATATAATCTGATTCCCGGAGACCCGGTGAAAGCGGAGCTGGATGTCTATATAAAGAATAATAAAAACCTGACGACGGAACAGATTGAGGCGCAGAGACAGTATATTACAGAGCGTTTGGGATTAAACTACCCGCTCCCGGTTCGCTATGTGAAGTGGCTTGGAGGAATTGTAACCGGTGAGTTTGGATACTCAAATTTCTATCGAAAAGATGTCATTGACGTCATCAAAGGCCCGATGGGCAATACCATTTTTATCAATATTTTTGCAACCATCGCTGCGCTTGCGATTACGATTCCGCTCGGAATCTATTGTGCGGTGAAGCGGGGATCTTATTTTGACAACTCGGTACAAGTGCTTACAATTATAGGATACAGCATTCCCTCCTACATCATAGCACTTGTATTTATCTATATTTTTGCCGTTCAGCTGAACTGGTTCCCAGTCTCCGGTATGAACTCGCCGGGTAAGACACTGGAAGGGTTCGCCTGGTTTAAGGATCGTCTCTGGTACATGGGACTTCCTCTGATTGTTATGACGTTTGCCTCTCTGGGAGGAATGACCCGCTACGTGCGGACGGCCATGATTGATGCGCTTCGCATGGATTATATCCGCACTGCCCGTGCAAAAGGTCTGAAAGAGAAGGTTGTCATCTATTCTCATGCCTGGAGAAATGCCCTCCTTCCGGTCATCACGCTGATTATCGGATGGTTCCTCGGCATCTTCGGCGGTTCGGTTATCATCGAGAATACGTTTGGACTGAATGGAATTGGAAAGACGCTGTATGATGCGCTGATGAACAGCGACTATGAGCTTGTGCTTGCGCTGCAGATGTTTTACGTTGTGATCGCGCTTGTCGGGAACCTGCTCATCGATTTAAGCTACGGATTGGTAGACCCGCGCATTCGTGTGAACAAATAAGGGAGGGGAGGAAATGACTATGAGCAAGAAAAATGCCGGTAAGAAGAAAAATCCCGTGGGAAGATGGTTTTCGAGATTCTTTTTCGGCCCTTCCAAGGAAATCGAAGATTTGATGAAGGAGGAGCAGGTGCAAAGCCCGATGCGCACGGTGCTCCGGAATTTCAGAGAAAATAAGCTTGCCATGACAGGCCTTATCATCTTTCTGATGATTTTCCTGTTTGTCATGATTGCACCGCTTTTTGTTCCCATTGACCTCGGATTCTCCGACAGTACGCAGTCCAATGTGGCGCCCGGGTATGACATGATGGATTATCCGGACGAGCTGAAAGGAAATGTCAAGGAGATCGGCGCTTCGATGACATTTGCAGTCGGTCTTTCCAACGACGGAAAGGTTTATGCGTGGGGAAAGACACAGATTTCAAAAACGATTGACATCGCAGACATTCCGGAGGAAGTCCAGAATGCAAACATTGTCCAGATCGCAGTCGGAAATGACCATGTCGTAGCACTGGACGACGAGAGCAACATCTACGTGTGGGGAAATGATCGTCTGGGACAGACGGACGTTCCGAGTGAAGTGGAAGAGGCAGACAACATCAAGGCAATCTATGCCGGAAATCAGTGCTCCGCAGCCATTCTGGAAGACGGAACGATTGAGTTCTGGGGAAACAAAAACCTGGCGGACATCAAGGTGCAGTCCGATTATCAGGGGCAGTTTGAAAAAATCGCCTTTACAGGATTTGCCTATATTGCACTCCTGACAGACGGCTCGGTTGCCTACACCGGCCGCAGCACCAATGCGTTCTCCACTGTGCCGGAAGGTCTGGAATCCGGTGTCATTGACATCGCGGCGAGCGACGCCTGCGCGGCAGCGCTGAAGGAAGACGGAACGGTTGTCGTATGGGGAAGCAGCACAAAAGGAGAGACACAGATTCCAGAGTTTTCGAGCAAACCGGTTGCCATCCGGGGAGGCCGCTATCACTTTACGGCGCTGCTGGAAAACGGGGACGTCATTGGCTGGGGCGGATCCAACTCCTTTAAGGAGACGACGATTCCGGGTTCGGTAAGCAGTGCGGACATTGCAGAGATTTTTGTCGGAGGTTATCAGAACTATGCGGTAGATCAGGATGGAACCCTCTATTCCTGGGGACTGAAAGGATATCTGATGGGAACCGACGAATTGGGACGTGACATTTTCTCCCGTATGATCAATGGAGGCCGTATGACGATGACCGTCGGCGCAATTGCAGTAATCATCTCTACGGTGCTTGGAATTATCATTGGCGGAGTTTCCGGATATTTTGGAGGCGCAGTGGATCTGATTTTGCAGCGTGTCACAGAAGTCATCTCCTCGCTGCCGTTCCTGCCGTTTGCGATGATTCTGTCGTCGATCATCGGCTCTACGTTAAGCCAGCAGCAGAGAATTTACCTGATTATGATCGTGCTTGGTATTTTGAGCTGGCCGTCGCTGGCGCGTCTTGTCCGTGCCCAGGTGTTGTCCGAGCGTGAGAAGGAATTTGTAACCGCAGCAAAGGCGATGGGTGTGAAAGAGATGGCGATTGTCTTCAAGCACATTCTTCCCAATGTAATCTCCGTCATCATTGTGACGGCAACACTGGATTTTGCAACTTGTATGCTGACAGAATCTTCTCTCTCCTTCCTTGGATTTGGTGTGACGCCGCCTCAGCCGACATGGGGCAATATGCTGAACGGGGCGAACAATTCGATCGTAATCCAGAACTATTGGTGGAGATGGGTGTTTGCTTCTGCCATTCTTGGAATCTGTACGATCTGCATCAATATGGTCGGAGACGGTCTTCGCGAAGCAATTGATACAAAATCAAACGAAAGGTAAGGTGAAACACTGTGGCATTATTGGAAGTAAAAAACCTGCATACATTT